>NZ_JADEWA010000215.1:0-8800 GCF_015207865.1 Dolichospermum sp. LEGE 00246 | reverse complement strand
GGAGGGGGTTGGGGGTGGGGTTCTTGTACCTCATAACATCGGGAAGTGCTGTATTTATAAGTTTAAAAAGAAGTCGGAGGATCTTTGAGAGAGTAGATATTCCAACTTGCAAAATAAGTCTGCTTTTAGCTATTTTTCGGACGTTTTAGGGGAGTAGAATTAATCGGACCAAGAATTTGATTTAAACCCCGCAATTGTTCAGCCGTACCCATACAAATTAGGGTATCTCCCGACATTAAAACAGTTTCACCAGTGGGACCACCAATGAGTTTACCATCAAGGCGGCGTATTGCCAGAACTAATGCGCCTGATTGCGATCGCAATTTGGCTTTTTGTAAAGTTTGACCAACGAAGGGACACCTACCCGGATCTAGTAAAAATTCTTCCATGTATAACTGGCGGTCTGTACCGGAGAGAATCCCATCCACAAAGTCTAAAATCTGCGGTCTGAGGGCTGCTGCTGCCATGCGTTTGCCGCCAGTAATATACGGTGAAATTACGGCATCTGCGCCACCACGTTGTAACTTTTGTACCGCTTCTTCCGTACTAGCGCGAGCGATCGCCCTAATTTCTGGATTCAGCGTTTTTGCTGATAAGACAGTATATAAATTTTCCGCATCTGAAGGTAAAGCCGCGACAATACAAATTGCTTTAGTAACGCCAACTTTTAACAAAGTATCATCTAATGTCGCATCACCTTGAAAAACAATATAACCAATTTCCTGGGCTTTTTGGACAGATTCTAGTTCCGAATCAATCACCACAAAAGAAACAGCTTCAGCCTGAAACTCCTTAGCAATTTGTCGCCCAGTGCGACTAAATCCACAGATAATATAATGTCCTGATAATGATTCCATTAAACGCCTTTGTTGTCGGAGTCGAATTCCTTCTAGAAAATAACCTTCAATGACTGCGGCTGTAAATCTATTGACAATATAACCAAGATTGACCACACCCATTAAAATCAAGGCAATGGTAAACAACCGCCCACGACTACCCAATGGATGAGTTTCTCCATAACCGACAGTTGCCAAAGTAATCACAGTCATATAAGCCGCATCTTCCCATCTCCAGCCCTCAACCAGGGAATACCATAGAGTCCCGATTAGGAAAATACCAGCTAAAGCAAGCGCCCCAGCCATTAACTCCTTTTGAATACGTTGATATTTTTGTTCAAGGGTAGAATACACAGGCAATTAAGAATTAAGAATTTAGAATTTAGAATTTAGAATTGAAAAACTTCTAATATCAAGATTCAGAATATAGAATCTTTCAAGTCAAGGAATAGGGAATAGGGAATAGGCTTTCTTCTTTCTTTCTGACTCGGTGACTCCTGACTCGGTGACTTCTCTTAAAATCATCAAAAATTTTGTTCATATTTCCCAGAACCTAGTAAAGTATTACGATAAAAGCTTTTCAGGAGTAGCGGTAGTGAGCGTCCAAACTCTAATTGAACAAGCCACGAACCCCCCGGAGTCAGGTATTATGCCATCTACACCTTTTGATGTTGATAGCTTTGATACGGCTGTTATGTCTACATACAGTCGCTTTCCTTTGGCTTTGGAACGAGGTGCTGGTTGCCGTGTTTGGGATAGTCAGGGCAAGGAATACCTGGATTTTGTCGCGGGTATTGCCACTTGTACTCTAGGACACGCCCATCCAGCAATGGTAGAGGCTGTAACTAGACAAATCCAGAAATTGCATCATGTTTCTAATTTGTACTATATTCCTGAACAGGGTGAATTAGCGAAATGGATTGTTAATCATTCCTGTGCAGATAGTGTATTTTTCTGCAATTCTGGTGCGGAAGCCAACGAAGCCGCCATTAAACTAGCGCGGAAATATGCCCACACTGTCCTAGAAATTGCCCACCCGATCATTTTAACTGCCCATGCCAGTTTTCACGGACGGACTTTAGCCACCGTGACTGCCACTGGACAACCAAAGTATCAAAAGCATTTTGATCCTTTAGTTCCTGGTTTCCACTATGTAAATTACAACGATATTAGAGCAGTGGAAGCCGCTGTTACTGAATTAGATGAAGGTAATTATCGGGTAGGGGCAATTTTAATTGAACCATTACAGGGAGAAGGTGGCGTTCGTCCTGGGGATATTGCCTACTTTAAGCGGTTACGGGAGATTTGCGACGAAACCGGTATTTTGTTGATTTTTGATGAAGTACAGGTTGGAATGGGACGCAGTGGCAGATTATGGGGTTATGAACATTTGGGAGTAGAACCAGATATTTTCACCAGTGCGAAAGGCTTGGGCGGTGGTATTCCCATCGGTGCGATGATGAGTAAGAAATTCTGCGATATTTTCCAACCCGGAGAACACGCAAGTACATTTGGCGGTAATCCCTTTGTCTGTGGTGTGGCGCTGAGTGTGTGTGAGACTTTGGAAAAAGAGAATATTTTAGAGAATGTCAGAGAACAGGGCGCACATTTACGAGAAGGATTAAGAGCGATCGCTCGTCAATATCCTCAGCATATCTCAGAAGTGCGCGGTTGGGGTTTAATCAACGGCATGGAAATCAAAGCCAATATTCCTTTAACAGCCCCTGAAGTCGTCAAAGCGGCAATGGACGCAGGTTTATTACTTGTTCCCGCAGGTCTTAAAGTAGTGCGGTTTGTTCCTCCTCTCATTGTCACAGATGCAGAAATCAAGCAAGCATTAAAAGCTGTAGAAAAGGCATTAGCTAAAGTTACAGCTTAATTCATAATTCGTAATTCGTAATTCGTAATTTTAGGATTATCAATTACGAATTTTTTATCTTGACAAATTTAAACATATCAATTAGGAAAAAATTAATCAAAAATGCGATAAAATATAATATATTTTCAGTAATACATAACAAATTATGCCAGAAACAAAATCTACTCATACAGTCCGCAGGGGCAGAATCTTCCCGGAAATTCAATGGACTCAAGAACAAAAAGCACAATGGCAGACTGAACGGGAAACATTGTCTTAAGACTGCAAAGTAATTTTTGAGCAGTTACAAGCAGAACTCATTAAAACTCACTATAACTGGTACATAGCAATTGAGCCAAATAGCCGTGAATATTTTATTAATGAAGATCCCTTGTTAGCCGCACAACAAGCACATCAAAAATACCCAAATGTCAAACTGCACGTTTTCCGAATTAATGAAACTGGAGTATTTGGCAAAATATGATTTTAAAATAATACTTACTACAAGGGAACACTAAAAAATAAATTACCCAATTTTGTGGGATGGGCATCCTGCCTGTCCTTGATGATTAGCGGGCTTTTCGGACTGAACCACAAGAAATTTTTGGGTATTTTTTTAATTGGAAGTCCCCAAATAAAAGAAAGACTTTTCAAATATTACCAAGATCATTCATTATCACATCTAAGGTTAATTATCATGAAATCAAATAAAATATTTAGATTAAGTTCCCTGAGAACCTCAATTCACCTCGACGGCTACAACGTTACCCATTATCAAGAACTACATAAATTCTCTTCTGAAGCCGAAGCAGAAGCCTTTTTTAACGAAAGTATTCAAGAATTACTCACACATGGTTGGTATGATGTCGAATCTGTCCCAGTAGATGAAAATAACAAAGATTTTACTCCAGATGAATTGTATGGGATGTTCTTAGAACTAAAAAATCAAGTAGATGAATTTGCCAATGCAATTATCAAACCTTCTATAGAAATTACGCCATATTCAACAACAGAAACTACCTTATGGCAAAGTAAATTTGGTGGTAAAAACACCCCGTCAATTTCAAACTTTGGTTCTTTCACCGCTACCGAATCAAAGCGATAATTAGCCGCATTTGCGGGAGGATTTGGCAATAACTCAAACAGTATGGTTGGATATGTTTGAAATAAATAATAGGAAATAGAGTCACGTCGCATATTATAATTGTAGTCTATCCTACCCAAAATAAATTCTCTTCTTGATGATTGTTACATACACCAAAAGAGGGAATTATACAACTTTTTTATTTATCAACCTCACAGCAACAAAGTTAAATTTTCTCATCACCATAATGAACACATCCACCACACCATTAACACGCTTAGATTTTTACTATCAGCAAATCAAGACAATTATTTTAGCGCGTCAAAACCCGATTACTGGTTTATTACCAGCGAGTACCGCTATTACTGCTCATGGCGATTATACGGATGCGTGGGTGCGAGATAATGTGTATAGTATTTTAGCCGTTTGGGGTTTAGCTTTAGCCTATCGCAAATTAGATCATGATGATGGGCGAACCTATGAGCTAGAGCATAGTGTGGTTAAATTAATGCGAGGGTTGTTGTTTTCTATGATGCGACAATCCCATAAAGTTGAAACATTTAAACATACACAATCTTTATTAGATGGACTTCACGCCAAATACAATACAGCTACAGGTGATATAGTCGTCGGTGATGATGAATGGGGACATTTGCAACTTGACGCTACCTCTATATTTTTATTGATGTTGGCACAAATGACCGCCAGTGGATTATCAATTATTTTTACATTAGATGAAGTGAACTTTGTCCAAAACCTAGTTTATTATATTGGTCGAGCTTACAGAACACCGGATTTTGGTATTTGGGAACGGGGGAATAAAATTAATCATGGTAGTGCAGAATTAAACGCTAGTTCCTTGGGAATGGCTAAAGCCGCTTTAGAATCTATAAATGGATTAAATTTATTTGGTGTTCATGGTAGTCAAGCATCAGTAATTCATGTTTTACCAGATGAAATTGCTAGAGCCAGAATTACTTTAGAATCATTATTACCTAGAGAATCAGGTTCTAAAGAAATTGATGCGGCGTTATTAAGTATTATTAGTTATCCCGCTTTTGCGGTGAAAGATGAGCAGTTACGAGAACGCACCTTGAATGAAATTATTAGTAAACTTGAGGGAAAATATGGTTGTAAACGGTTTTTGCGAGATGGACATCAAACCGTTTTAGAAGACACCGAACGCCTCCACTATGAACCTGGTGAACTTAAACAATTTGAACATATTGAATGTGAATGGCCATTATTTTTCACTTATTTAGTTCTTGATGGTTTATTTCGGGGTGAACAAGCACAAGTTGAGAAATATCAGCAACTTCTACAATTATTGTTGGTAGAACAAAATGGGTTACAGCTATTACCAGAAATTTATTATGTTTCTGAAGAAAATATAGAAGCTGAGAAATTAAATCCTCAGTCTCAGTTAAGATTACCAAATGAAAATATTCCTTTGGTTTGGGCGCAAAGCTTATATTATTTGGGTGAAATGTTAAGCGAAGGCTTAATCTCATTGGGAGATATTGATCCTTTGGGAAGACATTTAAACGTTGGAAAACAGCGCAGTGCTTTAGTTCAAATTGCTTTAATAGCAGAAGATGAAGCTCTACAAACGCAATTAGAAGTATATGGAATTGAAACCCAAACTCCTACCCAAGTTGCACCAATTCAAATTAGAAAATCTGAAGAACTTTCCCAAATTTATACGCAAATTGGCAGAAATGATCAATTGGGTTTAACGGGTCGTCCTTTGCGAAGACTGAGAAGTTTAACAATATCAAGGTTCTTTCGGATTCGAGAGCAAACAGTTGTCTTTTTACCATCATTCCTAGATTCTCAACAGTTTTATTTAACTCTTGATTATCATTTTTTAGTAGATCAAATTAGAGGTGAATTGGCTTATATTCAAAAATACTGGAGTGATTTAGGTCGTCCGACTTTGACTTTAATGATTACTCGGACTATGCTAGAAACTGGTTCTGAAGCATTATTAGAATTAATGCAAGAACTCAAAGATGGTATTTGTAACGGAGTCCATGTAAAATTAGGAAAACTCAATCAATTAATGCTGACAGCAGCAATTCAAAGAATTGATTTTTTATCAGATGCACAATTCTCTCAATCATCAGTTGCAAATCGGGGAATCCGTTGTTATTACCTGACTTCTCATTTAGAAAAAAGTTGGTCTTTGGGACATACCCAAGAATTCCAAATGGAATGTGAAACTAACTTAGATTTATTATTAAAATATTTGCGCTCATCAGAAAATATTTATGAGCAAATTGAATTACTGCAAACTTTAACTCGGTTACAGGGTTTAGAATTTGATACAGGCTATGCGGGTCCTACCCATGCTGTCACTGTAGCCGATTTACTTGATGAAGTTTATATTAAAGCCGGAGATTTAGGTTTGTGGGCGGTGGTGCGACGGGCTGCGGGTTTACGCCAAATGCTCGATATTGGCTTATCAGACGCGATAACGAGTATTTTGGTGCAAGGTAAGCAAATTGCAGTTGGGAGGGCTTATAGTCAAGCTTCTTTGATAGTTGTTCCTATATCTGGAATTGAGATTACTGAGAAAATTAATAACTTCTGTCGTGAGGATATACGAGATAGAGTTTTAACCCAAGAAATTCTCATTTATCTTGGTGTGTTAATCAAATCAGAACCAGAATTATTTCGTGGATTTCTCACATTAAGGGTTGGTTATTTGATTCTTTTGATTACTAGCGATATAGCCAGAGAATTTATCCTCACCCAAGATGAAGCTTATGAAAGATTAATGCAGCTATCACCTTTTGAAGTAAAAATGCGGTTGCGTCAAGTGTTAACTGGATATAGTGGGGTGAGTAGTTTATTACGTCAACAGGAATCATTGCACGTTAAACAAAAAGAAAGTGACATTGCTTGGGTTGTCCTACCTGTAATTAGTGAAGAAGTAGAAGTTCCTCCTGATGGTTGGCGGAGATTTCGTCAAGCAGAAGGGGCATTAAATCGCGTAACTAAAGACTTTTTTAAACAAGTTTGGCTATTAATGCAGCATTGCAAAGGTTTAGTTATTGGCGATAAATTGGAACGACGGAATCGGTTAGAAAGTGAAATTATGCTTTCGGAAATGACAGCAGGAGAAAGAAATTTTGCTTTATTAGTTGAACACTTGCTGAATAAAATTGAAGCTCCAGAATATCGCCAAGTTAATGTAGAAGCCTTGATGGAATTGGCTGCAATCGTGGCTAATAACCCTAAGTTGCAAATTGAGGAATATATAGTTTTAGATGTGTTAATCGGTCACGCAGTCCGGTTAGCGTGGTTGGAAAATCATCCCCATAGGAGCGATCGCTATGATGAAGATAAAGCCAGTGCATGGCCATCATTTTATAATAGCTCTCCCCAAGATTGTGCCAATTATATTTTGAAGGCGTTTAGGTTCTTAACGGAGTTTGTTGAAGATGTTTAAACTCAAGGCTTTTCCAGCATCTTTCATGTAAAACAGGGAACAGGGAACAGGGAACAGTAAACAGGGAACAGGGAACAGGGAACAGGGAACAGTAAACAGGGAACAGGGAACAGGGAACAGGGAACAGTAAACAGGGAACAGGGAACAGTAAACAGTGAACAGGGAACAGGGAACAGTAAAACAGTAAACAGTGAACAGTGAACAGTGTTCACTGCTTATTGCTATCTGGATCAGTTTAGACTACATTTGGCATACACCAATAAGTTCTTGTATTCTTCAATTTTGTGCATCTTTCCCTGTTTTACAAATGATTCAATTATTGGTTGAGCATGACCCCAACCAATTGATTTTGTATAGAAGAGAATTTTGCCATTGGGATTGAGTTTACTCAGAAACATCCCTAGAAGAGATTCTTCATTATGATGCAAAAAAGGTGCTTCTTCAGGCATATAAAATTCGCCGAGATGAAACAGAGAAATGACATCGAGCATGGGTAAAGAACGGTCTGTCAAGGTGTATATATCTGTACAGAGAACTTTGTAATACTTGAACAGTAGACGATCTTTAAGCGATAATCGGATATATTCTTGATGTTCGGGTGCAGAAGCGGTAATCCCAATAATTTCATTGGGTTGAGAAAATTTCTGATTTGCCAATCCTAGAATATGATGAGAACCTGTTCCAAAATGAAAGATAGTTTGATCTTGGATATTATGATTTTGTAAATATTCAACTAATTCAAGATCACATGGACAACGTTCTGGTTGTAATCCCCAAGATGATTTTTCGCGGTAGTAATCAGCACCAACCCATTGTGGTAAAACTGGGCGAGAAAAACTTAAAAAATAGTAAAGTCTTGCTAAGTGGCGATTTGTAAAAACTATTCCCCGAACGGTTTGTCTAATACTATTAACCATGAATTAATCAACCTCAATAGTTGGGAAAAGATATTTTTGATATGTTGGATAAAAGACGTACCCAGTTAGGATGCTACAAATATTCATCAGCAAGACTACAATCAAGCTAAGTAATTGGACAAAAATATTTACAGTCATTGCGAGGGAAGGGAAGCAATCATAACCTTGGCGATTGCTTCATTTCACTTCGTTCCATATGGCTAACGCCACGCTTACGCAATGATATTGTGTAATTAATTCTGTCTCACTACTTATATAAAGTTAGCCCAATTCAAATTAATTGAGCCAGGTAAATTGACATCCCGGATTATTTTTGTAATTGTTGTGCTTGATGGCGACAGACAAATGATTACTGATGATCTGCTTGAAGATTGAGTTATCCTAGATGGATAAAATTCATCAAAATCCCTGACAACCTGCTCTATGTGATCACCCTAAAAAATACTGGGTGTTGAGTTTCTAGAACTTAGGCAAGTCTAACATAGGAAAAATAAAGCTAACATCAAGTACAGATGAAAGTTTAATTAACTTTTGCTATGGCGGTGATGACGCTTGATGCAATACAGCACTTTCCGGTGTTATGAGGTAAAAGAACCCCACCCCCAACCCCCTCCCCGCAAGCGATGAGGGGGCTAAGGCTAAGTATAATTG
>NZ_JADEWA010000214.1:0-8801 GCF_015207865.1 Dolichospermum sp. LEGE 00246 | reverse complement strand
TCTTGTGGAGATATTGGTCGTCCTGCGCTTTGTCGCTTGGCACGAATATACGCCCATTCTCGACAAAGTGATTGATCAACTGGAATAATTAAGTAGTTAGATAGGTATTGTTCTAGTTGTGTGAAACGGCGATCGCTCCATTGACGCAAAATTGCCCAATGAAACAGTTCAGCTACGGTCATGAATGACATTGCTAATTGTTGACCAGTTAAATATGGTAAGTAAGGGTCGGCATAATCACTACCTTTGAAGATGAAAGAAGCGATATCAGTATCAATGAGGTAAAAACTCATGGTGTTTGGTTAGATCACTTCTTGGCGTTGTTGTCGTAGGAAAATGAGAAAATCTTCGATGGAGTCTTCTTCCGGCCAAAAGTCAGCAGCGAGATGTTTGAGGTTATGTACGGTGGTAGGGGTCTGTGTGGCGAGTAGTTCTTTGAGCGTGGTATCTTGCCAAAACTGATGACTGAGATTTTTAAGATCGGTTTGAGACTGTGAGGATGAATTGCTTTGGGTAAAGATTTGCAATAGTTGTTGACGTTCTGTAGATGATAACTGTTGGATAGCAGCGATCGCATTTTCGAGTCGTGAAGTCATAGTGCGGTTTTGTGGTTATATGATTCTATTTTATTTAAACTCAAGGGCGATCGCACACAACCCCCTGAATTTTAAACGAACTGCTTGCAGCAGTGCTAGTTCCCTCCGGGACGCTCCGTGAACGCTATCGCACCCCAACATCCCCAAATAGCGATTGCGCGATCGCACACAACCACCCTAATTTTAGATGATCGCAATTCCAACTTATTCCTAAACAGCGATTCCTAGGTCGCGCTTCGCTATCGCCGATGGAAATACAGATTTAATTGTTGCTTTCTATCAACGATAACCTACGTTTATTTTCCATACATTCACGCAAATAAAGATTAATTAAATTCAAATAAGAAATACCTGTTTCTTGAGCTATTTCTTCAAAGTATTGAATTATATCCTTTTCTAAATCAATTGTAATTTGTTCTTTTAACTGTTGAGAATAGGGATTTTTAACAGATTTAGAAAAATCATAATTTTCTCTCATAGGAACTCCTGATATTGTTTTTGTTCTAGTTTATTTGCTTTTCTTGCTGAAATAATCCGAATTGTTGTATCATTTTCTCGATAACAATGACAAACAACTAAAAGGCGATAATAAACACTGATTCCTAATAAAATAAATCTATCTTCATCTTGAGAATGATCGGGATCATAAATTAAACGAGCATTATCATCAATAAAGGCAGATTTTGCTTCTTTAAAAGAAATCCCATGTTTTTGAATATTACTCTCGGCTTTTTGTGAATCCCAAGTAAATTCCAACTTATTCATTATTATACTAAATTTTTAATTTGCATTCCTAAAATTTACATTATGATTATGCCACAAGTTATAGATTATTCAGGCGATTCCTAGGTCGCGCTTCGCTATCGCTCACAACTACCCCAATTTTAAACGATAGCACTCCAATATCCCCAAACAACGATCACCTACTCTTTACTATCGCCTATTTTTGATCCTTGATTCAGGAGTGAACACAGATGAACGGGGATAAACGCGGATTTTTTGTCTGAATCAGGATGTCCAGGATTTGAGGATGTACAGGATGTAATTGCTCATTTGTTTGTTGGTGGTTAATGTTGTAATTGTCTGATAGCGTAGCGTTAGCCATATCAGAATAAACAAAATCATCCCCAAATTTTCACCAACAATTATTAAATAACATCCTGTAAATCCTTTAATCCTGGTTATCCTGATTCAGACAAAAAAATCATAACTGACCACAAACCAATTCTTGATTATTGATTTATCTGTAATTTTCCTACTTGAAGAAATAACGAACCACTCCAGACACAGAGGAAGAAGATTATCTTTGGGTTATAAGATCCCCGACTTCTTCTTTGATCATATCAATCAATTATTAGTTATGTTCAGAAATCGGGGATCTAGTTAGATCACTTCGCTATCCCTCACAACCACCCTAATTTTAAACGAACTGCTTGCAACCTTTCTGAGATATCAGTTCAAAGCCATGTTTACGTAATATGCGTTCAACATCATCAGCCTTCATTCTCCTGAGTCGAGTCATCCGAGCATAACCTCACGGATTACTGCTCCAGGAAGAAGTTGAATAGTATCGGGCTGTAAATAAAGCTCGATCGCTTCTCTTATATTATTAAGGGCTTCTTCTTGTGTAACACCGGCAGAGGTGCATCCAGGGAGTTCTGGACACCAAATTGCCCATTCGCTTGTTTCTGGATCAGGTTCAAGTATGACTCGCCACTTCATAGTTACTATAATATTTGTAGAATTAATCTCAATCATAGCAAACGGTTCTTCGTAGTATCCTGGCACTACAAGATTGGCGATTCCTAGGTCGCGCTGTACGCGATCGCACCCCAACATCCCCAAAACGCTATCGCTCACAACTACCCTAATTTTAAGCGATTCCTAGGTCGCGCTTCGCTATCGCTCACAACCACCCTAATTTTAAACGAACTGCTTGCAGCAGCGCTAGTTCCCTCCGGGACGCACTCGCGTTCGCTATCGCCCTCCCTACATCCCCAAATAGCGATCTCTTTTTGTGATATTCTATAATTAGAAATGTACTTAATTAAACAGCAGCATTATATTATTGTAAGGATGACAAAATTATGCAAGCAATTAGGTTACAAAAAACTATAGAGAAAAATGGTGAAATCTCTTTTCAAAATTTACCTGTGGTAGAAGGACAAGAGGTAGAGGTAATTGTTTTATTATCCATTCTTCCTACAAGGAAAAAGGTATTAACTGCTCATGAATTACTTGATTCGAGCTTGATAGGTTTATGGGAAGAACGCGACGATATTACAGATAGCCTTGCTTACGCTCGTCAGTTGCGTGAACAGTCACAAAGGAGAGGTTATGATTCTCCTAGATAGTGATATTATGATTGACTTTCTTCGTAAATATCCACCTGCTATTAGTTGGTTAAGTTCTTTGGGAGAGGAAGAAATTGCTTTACCTGGTTATGTAGCGATGGAATTGATGCAAGGATGTAGGAATAAGTTGGAATTGCAGGAAATTCGCAAATTTATTGCTAATGTTGAAGTAATTTGGCCAACACCTGAAACTTGTGATCAAGCATTAGAAACATTTGCAGATTATAATCTCAGTCATAATCTTGGGTTAATTGATGCTTTAATCGGTCAAACATCAATTGCTTTCGGTTTACCATTACATACATTTAATGTGAAGCATTATGCTGTTATTCCAGGTTTAATAACAATACAACCATATAAAAGATAATTAGTGTATTTTTGCTATCGCTCACAACCACAATAATTTTAGGCGGTCGCTCTCCCAACTTATTCCTAAACAGCGATTCCTAGGTCGCGCTTCGCTATCGCTCACAACTACCCTAATTTTACACGAACTGCTTGCAGCAGCGCTTCGCTATCGCCCCCCAACATTCTCCAAACAGCGATTCCTAGGTCGCGCTTCGCTATCGCACACAACCCCCAATTTTAAACGATTCCTAGGTCGCGCTTCGCTATCGCTCACAACCACCCTAATTCTAAATGATCGCCCTCCCAACATTCCCAAACAGCGAACTGCTTGCAGCAGCGCTTCGCTATCGCACTACTCCAATTTTAGACTATCGCACCCCAACATCCCCAAACAGCGAACTGCTTGCAGCAGCGCTAGTTCCCTCCGGGACGCACTCGCGTTCGCTATCGCACACAACCCCTTAATTTTAAACGATTCCTAGGTCGCGCTTCGCTATCGCACCCCAACATCCCAAACAGCAGTGGTTGTCAAATCCTCTTGAAATCATTATGCTTCAGATAGAAACGAATGATTAACGGAAAACTCAAATGACAATCAATACATCTATAGAAGAACGGCTTTCAGCAGTAGAAATTGCACTTGCACAGTTACAAAAGCAAATTGTAGCTCCTCAACCAATGAATTGGCTAGAACAAATTACAGGTTCTTTTAAGAATGACTCAGCTTTTGAAGAACTGCTTGCTTATGGAAGAGTAATTCGTCAAGGTGATGAATCCATTCTGGAAACGCCAGAAGAATTATGAAATATTTATTAGATACAGATCACCTGAGCATTCTTCAACGACAAACAGGAAACGATTACAGCAATCTTTCAACGCGGATGAATCGCTATCCATTGTCAGATTTTGCTGTATCAACAGTGACATTTCACGAGCAGATGTTGGGTTGCCATGCTTATATTAATCGTGCGCGTAATTCTAATGACGTAGTCAAAGGGTATGAAATGATGACACTACTCCTTAACGATTTCAAGGTATTACCTTTAGTCTCATTTGACATGGGAGCAGCCCAGGCACTTAATCAATTACAATCACAACGTATTCAACTGGCCAAGATGGATGCGCGAATTGCTTCAATTGCCATCTTTCGTGGATTGGTTTTATTAACTCGCAATCATCAAGATTTTGGTAAGGTGACCGGATTATTACTCGAAGATTGGACAGTTTAAAACAGCGATCGCACTCCCAACTTATGCCTAAATAGCGATCGCTCACCACTACCCCAATTTTAAGCGATTCCTAGGTCGCGCTTCGCTATCGCACTCCCAACTTATTCCTAAACAGCGATCGCTCTCTTTTAGTAGACATCATCATGAGAACCTATATTTAAAAGAACCACTATTTCTTCACCAGTTTCATCGTCTTTTTCTATAGAGAAAATAATCCGACAGTCATATCCACAGAAGCAAGCACGCAAACCATCAAACTCACCTTTTAGCTGATGAGTAGCAAGGTTAGCAGCAAATAAATCTGTTTCCATTTGCTGTAATGTTTCCTCAATTCGTGCTTGTAAATTCTGATCATGTTTGATTAATTTTCGCAAAGATCGCTTGAAGCGAGAAGTAAGAACCAGTTTTCTCATTATGTTTCATTAGTATTTAAGTAAGTTCTTAACTCAGCGATCGCTTCAGTTGCGGTTTGAGGTTTAAGATTACCATTTCTAAATTCAGCTAGTGCTTCCTGTGATGAACTTGCTAATTCTTTTCGTCGCATATCAGCTATTCGACGTTGTAGGATACTAATTAGTAGTTCTTGTTGATCAAGTGGTAGATCAGTCACTAGATTGAGAACTTCTTCAAATGTGTTAATTTGTTGCATAAATGCTCTCAACTAAATTACTTTATTTATTTTAGTATTTCTCTTGTAGCTTTGCTAATAATGAAATATCGCACCCCAACATCCCCAAACAGCGAACTGCTTGCAGCAGCGCTAGTTCCCTCCGGGACGCACTCGCGTTCGCTATCGCTCACAACCCCCTAATTTTAAACGAACTGCTTGCAGCAGCGCTTCGCTATCGCTCACAAATACCCTAATTTTCGGCGATTCCTAGGTCGCGCTTCTTCATTAAGACACTAAGCAAATAATTAGTTAATAAAATTGCACTTATTTGTTATAATATTATTTGTGGTTAATAAGAGAGAAATTATCTTGTGAAATCTACATTTAACTGGAATCCAGAACAGACTTTACTCGAAAAACTGATCAATCTGGCTAGTAACCGTGGTCAATCACCGGAATCAATTATTAGTGAAGCTGTCAGATCATACCTGGAAATCCAATCACTAGAAACAGTTAATGATGCTGTATCTGATCCATTAATTGGCTTATTTGCAGCCACACCTGATTTAGCTATTAATTCCGAAGATATTCTCCAAAATGAAGTGACAGAGAAATCAGGTTGGACATGGAAAGAACCCCAGCAGTAGCTGATACTGGCTTTGTTGTCGCATTATTGAATCGTTTGGATACAATGCACAATAGTGTAACACCAGTATACACACAACAAAAACAAATTTTATTGCCACAAACAGTATTAGCAGAAGTGGCTTATTTAGTAGGACGTAATGCAGGTTCAGCAACATTAGTAGCTTTCTTAAAAGGACTATCTGCAAGTAGATTTATTTTAGTAGCTTTGACAGATCAAGATTTGGTGCTTGTTGCGGAAATTTTGGATGAATATGCAGATAGTCGGATTGATTTTGTAGATGCAAGTGTTATGGCTATAGCTGAACGTTTTGATATTAAAAGAATATTGACTTTAGATCAGCGAGATTTTAGATTATTTCGACCTCAGCATTGTGATTGTTTTGAGATTTTGCCTTGAAAGAAATAATAGTTAATATATAAGCGCGATTACTAGGTTGTGCTTCGCTATCGCTCACAACTACACCCATTTTAGGCGATCGCACCCCAACCACCCTAATTTTAGGCGATCGCACTCCCAACCAACATCCTAATCAGCGAACTGCTTGCAGCAGCGCTAGTTCCCTCCGGGACGCACTCGCGAACGCTATCGCTCACAACCCCCTAATTTTAAACGAACTGCTTGCAGCAGCGCTTCGCTATCGCACAAATAATTTGTAGAAGGTTTAAAAATTTGATATGATGTTGATGAAAACTGTTTAATTTTTGCAGAAAAACTATGTCTCAAGCAACTGATAAACCTATAATTCAAGAAAACACACTGTTAGATAAATTTAGAAATCTAACTATTGAACAACAACAAACTATCTTAGATTTTATGGAATTTATGCACAGTAAAAAAACAAAATCACAAGACAATCAAGAGGTTTCAGCTTATGATTTAGCTAAGGAATGGGCTGGATCTGTAGAAAGTGGGATTAGTGATTTATCTACTAATAAAAGGTATCTTCAAGGATTTGGTAAATAATGAAATCAGAAATTATTATAGATACTTCGCCTTTAGTGGCTTTTATTGATAAAAGTGATAATCTTCATAAATGGACAGTAGAAAAATGGAAAAATTTACGTCCCCCTTTATTTACTTGTGAAGCGGTTATTGCGGAATCTTGTTTTTTATTACAAAATGTTCATGGAGGAGAAAGTGCTATTTTATCTTTATTGGAAGCAGAAGTAATTAAAATACCTTTTAATTTAAGTGAAGAAGTAACAGTAATTAAGCAATTAATGAAACAATATCACTCCGTTCCTATGTCTTTAGCTGATGCTTGTTTAGTAAGAATGAGTGAATTAATTAGAGGAAGTAGTGTTTTCACTTTAGATAGTGATTTTAGGGTTTATCGTCAATATAAAAATAAGGTTATTCCTGTTATTATGCCTGAATAACATCATTGAATTGCACCACAGTCTCCTGATTCCTAGGTCGCGCTTCGCTATCGCACCCTAACATCCCCAAACAGCGAACTGCTTGCAGCAGCGCTTCGCTATCGCATACAACCCCAATTTTAAACTATCGCACCCCAACATCCCCAAACAGCGATCGCTTACAACTCCCCTAATTTTAGGCGAACTGACAAGTCAGCACTTACGCTATCGCTATCACACTTTATTTCTGGATCGGACAAACCTCAAAAGCCAATTCATGGCGATAAAAACATACATTAAATTCTGCAAAAAAGTTCATGTGACCTAAAATGACAGGTACATCTGTTGATTGAGTCCACGCAAAGGCAAGTAAAACAGGTGCAAAATTGGCTACTGTCCCAGTTAAAACTAGCCCTCGTGAGTCACTATGAGCGAGATTTCCACTAAGTGGAATTTGAACGGTTTGACTTTCCCAGACTGCTCCTAACTGTAATCCAATTTCGTAGGGTAAGACATTAACACTAGCGCCAGTGTCTAATAAAGCCATAACTTCTATGGAACTTTTTCCATTAGTCAAGATTAGCGGCAAGTATGGCAAAATACTAGAACGACCAGAACTGTCAGTGCGTTCTGTAAATAACAAGCGATGACCACCAAGCATTTTATACTCCCTGTGCCTCTAGCAAAAGCTGAGATAAGGCTTGAACAGCTTCATTATCTACTTGAGGTGACCATACAACTGCCTCAGTAACTGTTAGTTGATTCATCAGCATATTTTCATGATGCTCATTACTTGCGGTGTCTAGGCTACATCCTTCTTCTTTAGCTACTGCAAGCAAAAGAAAGTGTATAAGTCTGAGCTTATCTTGATGTGTTAGTTGACTAACAGTTGGTAGAAGTTCGCTAAGAGGCATATTAAACATCAGGTTTTGCTATCTGATTTGGATCATAGCATCTTCCTAAATCTGGCCACATTGAGTAGCTATTTAGATATCGCACACAACCAATTTTAAACTATCGCACCCCAACACCCCAAAACAGCGAACTGCTTGCAGCAGCGCTTCGCTATCGCTCCCAACCCCAATTTTAGAAGTCGCACTCCCAACACCCCAAACAGCGATCGCTCCCAACCCTAATTTTAAACGATTCCTACGGAGCGCTTCGCTATCGCTCACAACCACCCTAATTTTAAACGAACTGCTTGCAGCAGCGCTTCGCTATCGCACCCCAACATCCCCAAATAGCGATTCCTAGGTCGCGCAACGCTTACGCACACAACCACCCCAATTTTAAACGAACTGCTTGCAGCAGCGCTTCGCTATCTCTCTCCCAACATCCCCAAACAGCGAACTGACAAGTCAGCGCTTGCGCTTACAACCACCCTAATTTTAAGCGATCGTTCTTATTTATGACCTTCATAATGGGGATGAAGGGATAATAAGCCGTAAATTGGGAATATCCAAAAAGTCTTTGATGTTGTGAGTAACTAGCGGTAAGTCATAGCGTAAAGCTGTTGCAGCAATCCAAGCATCTTGTGGAGATATTGGTCGTCCTGCGCTTTGTCGCTTGGCACGAATATACGCCCATTCTCGACAAAGTGATTGATCAACTGGAATAATTAAGTAGTTAGATAGGTATTGTTCTAGTTGTGTGAAAC
>NZ_JADEWA010000213.1:0-8818 GCF_015207865.1 Dolichospermum sp. LEGE 00246 | reverse complement strand
TCTATATCGGTTTGCAAATCGTTTTCCAGCCAATTTAAGAACCATTCGTTAATATGTCAAGTTGCCTGAAAAACCCAACAGACAAAGCTTTCAGGTTTTTTAATAAATTCTCACCCCCTGTGAACGGGTAACTATTCAGGCGCTATTGAGGATTTTGAGGCATATATTAAATGGACTGATGATAAAGAGTCAAAAGCGCAACTATAAGGCTGGGTGAAGAATTTGAAGGCGGGGAAAAATCCCTTTACGGATGCGGTGTTGAAGAAGTTGAGCGGTTAGAAACCACAGCTACACAGACAAAACCCATCTTCATGGGTTTAAAATTAACGCAAGTTCGACAAAAATAATTTGACCATTTTATCCGTCTTTATCAGCGTTAATCTGCGTTTATCAGCGTTTAATAAATCCAAAAATCTGATTCTATGCAGCTACATCTTAATTTGGTATAAGGAAGACTGAAGACTAAGCGACAATAGATAGTAAACAAGGAAAAAAGATGTCAGAAAATCTTAAAAGTAAAACTATCACACAAGGGGTACAGCGATCGCCTAATCGTGCCATGCTGCGGGCTGTAGGTTTCCAAGATGAAGACTTTAACAAAGCCATAGTCGGTATAGCCAACGGTTACAGCACCATCACCCCCTGTAACATGGGGATTAATAAACTGGCACAAAGGGCAGAAGCCGCAGTTAAAACCGCCGGTGCCATGCCCCAAATTTTCGGAACAATTACTGTCAGTGACGGGATTTCCATGGGAACAGAAGGGATGAAATACTCCCTAGTATCACGGGAAGTCATCGCTGATTCCATTGAAACAGCCTGTAGCGCCCAAAGTATGGACGGTGTATTAGCAATTGGTGGTTGTGATAAAAATATGCCTGGGGCAATGTTAGCAATGGCGCGGATGAATATCCCTGCTATCTTTGTGTATGGTGGAACAATCAAACCCGGACATTATGAGGGTAAAGACTTAACCGTTGTCAGTTCCTTTGAAGCCGTTGGTCAATACAGCGCTGGCAAAATTGACGAAAATGAACTGTTAGCTGTTGAACGCGGTGCTTGTCCCGGTGCAGGGTCATGTGGTGGGATGTTTACAGCCAATACCATGTCTTCAGCATTTGAAGCAATGGGCATGAGTTTACCCTATTCCTCGACAATGGCTGCCGAAGACCCAGAAAAAGCCGACAGTACGGAACAATCAGCCGTTGTCCTCGTCGAAGCCGTTCGCAAGCAGATATTACCCCGGACAATCATCACCCGGAAATCTATAGAAAACGCCATATCTGTAATTATGGCTGTGGGTGGTTCAACCAATGCCGTATTGCATTTTCTAGCGATCGCCCGCGCTGCTGGAGTAGAATTAACCATAGACGACTTTGAAACCATTCGCGGTAGAGTTCCCGTCATTTGTGATTTAAAACCCAGTGGTAAATATGTCGCCACAGACTTACACAAAGCCGGCGGCATTCCCCAAGTCATGAAAATGCTTCTGGTTCATGACTTACTCCATGGAGACTGTATCACCATTTCCGGGCAAACCGTCGCCGAAGTATTAGCAGACATCCCCGCCGAACCACGTCCAGACCAAGACGTAATTCGTCCGTGGCATAACCCCATGTACGCCCAGGGACACCTAGCCATTCTCAAAGGCAACCTCGCCACAGAAGGGGCAGTAGCCAAAATTACCGGAGTCAAAAAGCCAGTTATTACAGGACCCGCCAGAGTATTTGAATCAGAAGAATCCTGTTTAGATGCCATCCTAGCCGGAAAAATCAAAGCCGGTGATGTCATCGTTATCCGTTACGAAGGACCCAAAGGCGGACCCGGCATGAGAGAAATGTTAGCCCCCACCTCCGCCATTATTGGTGCTGGTTTAGGAGACTCCGTAGGCTTAATTACCGACGGACGTTTCTCCGGTGGTACTTACGGCATGGTAGTCGGCCACGTTGCCCCAGAAGCGGCTGTAGGTGGTGCGATCGCCCTAGTAGAAGAAGGTGATAGCATTACCATAGATGCCCATAATCGTCTGTTGCAACTGAATATATCAGATGCAGAATTAGCCACCCGTCGCGCCAATTGGCAACCACTACCACCCAGATATACCAAAGGCGTACTGGCCAAATATGCCAAACTGGTATCTTCCAGCAGTGTAGGTGCAGTCACAGATTTAGACCTGTTTGCTAATTAGAATTATACCAGATACCCGACTTCTTAAAGAAGTTGGGTAATTGAATAAAATTAATTTTGAAAATAGCATCTCTTCCTTCTTACCCTCCGTGTCCTCTGCGCCTCTGTGGTATGGCTAACGCCACGCTTCGCTATCGTTATCTTGAATATTTTCAAGCCTATGCAGCTAAATCCAACCTTACCAGACAAAGTTACCCAACATTGGCAAATAGTAAAAAATGGTGTTAATAATTTCACCCAATCTGTACAACAAAAAGCCACACAAACAACAGATAACACTAAAGCTTATTTAGAAAATCATTGGCAAAATGTCGAGAAAATTACTGACAATACATCAGAAGTAATCCAAAAAAATATTAATACTACTATTCATGATTTCTTATCACAATATCCCTGGTTTTTCCAAATATTAGAAATATTCACATGGGGAATAAATCACCCAGTCAGAGGCGTAGTAATTTTATTATTTACAATTGCTGTACTTTGGAGTATTATCAAAGCAATTGTTAAAATTATAGAAACAGCTAGTTGGTCAATTTTTAAAATTCCTTTTATATTATTCCAAAAAATATTAAAATCTCTTTGGATAAAATTTGCTAGATTCGGAATTTTCCCAATTAGAAAAACTCACAGTAAACAACAAAGGTTAGCCGAAATTTCCCAGCGTTTAGAAGTTATTCACAATGAACAACAAGCACTATTACAAGAAGCTGCAAAACTCATGAAAATTCCCTTTGCGTCAGAAAAGTACGAATTAAATGAACCACAAAGACACGAAGAACACGAAGAAAGAAAAGAAGAACAGAGTTAATATTCAATCTTTATCTGCGTTTATCTGCGTTTATCTGCGTTCAATTCTTTAACCCTTGTATAAATTGGAGTTTAGACTAGATCTTTTTTTGTAGGCTCAACCCCTTGCTGTAAGTAATAGGACAAACGTCACAAGGAATCAAACCGGATTCCTATATATATAAATATTTTTGTCCAATTACCCAATTGGCAACCACTACCACCCAGATATACCAAAGGCGTACTTGCCAAATACGCCAAACTGGTATATTCCAGCAGTGTAGGTGCAGTCACAGATTTGGACTTATTTGCTAACTAGCAGCAATACCTTGTACACTTTCTGTAGTTGGGTTAAGGGAACACCAAAAAATAAATTACCCAATTTTGTGGGATGGGCATCCTGCCCGTCCTTGATGGTTAGCGGGCTTTTCGGACCGAACCACAAGAAATTTTTGAGTATTTTTTTAATTGTAAGTCCCTCACAGACAACTTTTTCAGCAAGCCCTATTTATTTATACATTAAAAACTTTTTAAACAGCCTCTTAGCTTATATCTACCTAAATATATAAAGATGGCTTTTTATTTTTTACCATCTGTCCAATTTTTAAACTACCATCCTAATTATAACCACTACTGTAAGCATATAAACCCTGCCGCTGTAGTTGCACAAACTCAAATCAAGCCTGCTATAACGCCTGGAGTTAAAGAGTTTACAGATATAGTAGAGATTCCGCGAGTGATAGATTCAAATAAGCTATACTCGGATAAAATCTCTAACAAACCACTCAATAGAGAAGAAACAAATAGTAAAAATCAGGAAGTTACTCAAGAAGTTCCTAAAACTCCAGCAGTCCCGCCAGTTAATGAGTCTGCCCCTTCTCCTCCCAACCAATCCCCCCCATTAATCCCCCCCATTGATCCTAAAAATATTGCTGCTCAATGGGGCGTTTTGCCTGTTGGAATTGAAGTAGATGGACGTGTGGTTGTTAAAAGTACATTGGTAAGGGGAACTGAGGATGGTTCTCAGGCAATTCAATTTGATGATTGGCTTGTTCCCTATGATGCCATGATCAAGGCGTTAAATATTCAGGTGACTAATTTGCCTAATGGTCAGGTACAATTACGATCACGCACAGTTATCTTCAATCTTGATCTTAGCCGCCTCAGACTCGACCCCGAAATTGGTGCTGTGTTGTCTATGCGGGATGTTAAAGATTGGTTTGGTATTACTCCAGAATTTGACATTAATAATTATGCCATCCGAATCAAATATCCTGCTACAAACCAATCTGACCCCACCAAAGTCCCCGTTGAGCCGCCCATTGACTTCACGAGCATCCCCCATATTTCTGCGCCTCGATTCACTGTCACTACCATAAATAAACAGGAAACAACCGAAAATTCCCCTTCTCGTGGTAGTCAGAACCGAATATTTACCAGTAGTGGTAGCTTGCTAGGCGGATCATGGCTTCTCACTCTTAATCAAACACGAACCCAAACCAAAAATAAAAATGAAACCATTTTGAGATTAGGTTCAGCCAGCTATACTCTCCACAAAGACTCCAGCGATTTATTTATAGGCTCACAACAGCCCTTTTGGCGTAGCACTAGCTCCAAACCTTTTTGGGGTGTAACCGCCGTCAAACGCTGGGGATTTACCATGCGCCTGGGGAACGGTGGAGACGTAATTACTCGTGTCCGACCAACAGGTTTCGGTCAAACGGTGAGAGGTCAAGCCGCTCCAGGAACTTTAGTACAATTACTTTCTATGTCTAATCAGCAGCTTGTTGCCGAGGTTTTAGTGGATGAATCAGGAAAATACAGTTTTAACGATGTCACCCTTTCTGAAGTGCAATTACTGTTATATCCCCAAGGAAAACTGACATCTAAACCCGAAGAAAGAATTGTCAAGCTCTCAATTATCCCTGGACAGTCACCTGCCCGCACTTCTTCTCTAATGGTATCAGCCGGGACACGACGCAATAATTTTACTAATAATAAACAGTTTTTAGGAACTTTCAGCGATTTGTCTTTAGCTGCAAGCTATCGTTATGGGGTATCCCAACAACTGACATTGGGAGCGATCGCTAGTTATGACAATGGTTTTTCCGCCTCAACAGAGTTATTGTTTCAACCCGAAAATACTCCCCTACAAATTACAGCTTCGGCTTTAACTCCAACTCTGAACACAGATTGGGACGTTAACGCTAATATTCAGTATAATCCCACTCCTAAAATCAAAACCAATTTAGCTACAGATTTACAACGCAGTAGTTTGAATATTCGTGGAACTGTTTTACCCTATCTAGTGCTATTTAGTGATTTTAACTATGACTACACTGCTAGTTTGCCATTTAGGTACAACATTGGCACACGAGTTAATATATTAATACGGAAAATTTCTGCTTCCCTAACTCTGCAATGGAATAGTGTAAGTAAAATAAAATGGGATTTAAATGGCAAAATAGGTAAGTTTCAACTCCAACATTCTCATAATAATTTTCTTACCCAAACTAACCTCACTTACAATCTCTTAGGTAACTCTAGTTCAAAAACAGGCAGTTCCTATAATTCTCTGGGTTTGAGTTATCAAACTCTTGTATCACCTGGTTCTAGCAACTCTAAAGGAGACTCTTTACTAACTCTCAATTGGCGTTTTCAGCCAGATAAATCTAAATTGCGGGTAGAATTAGGTTATGTTATTGGCTCAAATGGGTCGGGATTTATGACTAATTTCTCCCACGAAATCTTTTCCGGTTTATCTTTGCAAGCTAATTATAGTAATGTTGGTTTGGGGTCTAATAGTGGTAGATTTCAACTTTTACTATCAACTAATTTTGACTTCAAACGTGGTGCTTACCTAAAAGATTCTTCTTCAGCTATGGGCGAAATTTCTAGTGGTATTCTACTTAAACCATTTTTAGATAAAAATAATAACGGTATTAGAGAGCCGACAGAGCCTTTAATTGTCAAAAAATTCGACTCACTCTTGATTATTAATAACAAGCCTATTTCCGAATATCTACCAGAATTCACTGATAATGGGATTGTTACACCCCTTGACCCAGGACTTTATCGCCTTGACTTAGATCCTTCTAGCTATCCTCTAGATTGGTATCCTACTAAAAATACTGCTGTAGCACTTGAAGTTACCGGAGGAGGTTTTACAGAAGTCCTGATTCCCTTTGCTAGATCCTATGCGATATCAGGAACTGCAACTGATTCTCAAGGAAAAGTTATCTTTGGTGCTAGAGTTGAAGCTGTATCTTCTACCTCTAGTCACAGAGTCTTTTCTATTACTAGTGCGGACGGTATCTATTATCTAGAAGGATTAATAGACCCTAATTATAATCTTTTCATTAATAATATCCCCGCAGCACCGAAAACCATAGATCTAAGCCAATCCTCTGAACCGTATCAACAGCTAAATTTGAGACTTAAACCGTAATATAACTGAGTTAGACATACAAAAAAAAGTATTGATATAAAATAAATTATGGTGTATGTTATTAACAATCGCAATTTTTTGTATCTTGGGTTGTTAGCGTTGCGAAGCAATGGTAAGTTTACGTGGTGTACCAAATGTACAATTCAACATAAGCTTTAAATCGTGCTGTCGCTTAACCCAAGCTACAAATCAAAGCTTTTTTAACTTGGCGAAGGTATTAGACATCTCCAAAAAAGATGGTAGAGACGTTACATGGAACGTCTCTACTACAGGGGGTCAAGGTCAAGAATCTTTAATCTCTGGAGATGTCTATTGAACAGTTAAATCTATTTGCTTGTTAATGGTATGTTTAGAGACAACTAATGTACTCTTACCGTGTTTCAAGCAACTCTGCCCGTACAGGGTGGACAAACGCCAGAATGTCTAAAATCCCAAAAAGTTTTCCACACAGCGTGAGGTTTTATGAGTAACGTTAAACAGACCGTTTATCTGATTACAGATCGTCAACGGGACGGATTGATTGGCTATCTGCAAAATTGTCCTTACAAAGAAGTTGCAGGAGCAATTCAATTTCTAACTAGCGCCCCTAGTGCTGTTTTAAATGTAGATGTTCCAGAAGACCAGTCTGCAACCAATAACGGAGAATCAGCGACTCCTGCTGCAAGTCTTGAGTTAACATCTGTCGCTTAAACAATACCTTCGCCAAAACTCTGAAACCCTACTAATATACTCAAAACAGTTGGACTGTTAAGTAGTGAGACAAAATTAATTACACAATGTCATTGCGTTAGCGCAGCGTGGCGTTAGCCATATATAACGAAGTGAAATGAAGCAATTCCAATGGTTGTGATTGCTTCCCTTGGCTGGCAATGACTGTAAATATTTTTGTCCAATTACTTACCCACAAAATTGGGTAATTTATTTATTGGTGTTCCCTAAAACCTGTTCAAATATCCTCTGAGAAGCGTTGTAGAGATGTTTCATGGAACGTTTCTACAAGGCTTCCTTGGGGTGTTTTAAATTTCTCTTTTTCAACTTTCTCAACTTGCCGGGGAGTTTCCGCTCCTCTACCGAAAAAATTAGGTATCCGCTCAATAATCCGGGGTAAATCGTTCAATGACAAGCCTCAAATGGCGTAAAATCGTTCCCGAATAGGTGGTCTGCCCCCATTTATTGAGCGGATATCTTTCAGCATTGTTCTCCACCTGTTCATATATCCACCTAAGTAGGTTAGCGTTGAAAATTGTCGTTATAGCAAGGCAAGAGGCAAGAGTAAAGAAGTTTTCAGCGATTTTACGTTTCTTTACACAGTTTGGTTTTATTGTGTTCACCTACTTAATTCTATTACGAGAGTTCACTTGGTTTTCAGTAAGGGTATTAATTATTTTTTCCTCGCCCAAGTCGGTTAATAAGTATGTATGGCGACTTCTTGGGATTTTCATGACTCAACATAAAAATAATCAATTTTAAGATAACTATACTAAGTTTATTTTTTCTTCATGAATAGCTAAAACTAAATTATAAAGAGATTTCGACAATTATAATTAAGGAACTTTACTTAACTTTCTTAAATATGCCCACAGCATATAGAAAAAATTATATAGTAACCCTACTTAAGTTACTTGTTTCAATTCCTCAATAACCGACTCCCAGCATCGGTTCATTTGAACAAGGTCTTACTTCTACCACTTTAAGTATTAAAAAAATGAAACGTATCTCTTTGATTTCCGCTCTTGTATTAGGCGGTTCTTTTTTATTAGCACCCGTAGCCAAGGCTGACCAAACCTTGAATATGGACTTTACAGGTATTGCTCAGGCTAACTGTTCGTTCACCAACCTCACATCCGGTGCAATTGTGGCAAGAGGTCGTGACCTGGGAACTATTTCTTCTAGCTCTGGCACCTCAATAGGAGCAACTGCTGGTGTAACTCCAAAAGCAGCAGGTGCTACAGTTTCATGCAACTCAGGCACAGCATTTTTTGTAGACACTCCTGTTGCTGATCCAGCCAATAGTCCTATTACTCTAGCTAGTACCAAGTCAGTTTTAAAAGCAGGTGAAGCTTCTGTAGAAGCTTATACCGCATCCCCTGGTACAGGACTTCCTGGTACCTCTGTCAGAAGCGATGGTTTCCTGCAGGTACCTGTTTCTGAGCCTACGCCTCTGACAGTTGATATGAACGTTCAAGCTACGTCTAATATTCCCGTAGGTATCTACAAATATACAGTTTTAATAACCGCAGTTCCTCAATAAACATCTCCAGAAAAGAGTGTAGAGAGGTTCCATGAAACTTCTCTACAAGGGTTCTAGTAGTTCGTCAAATTTATTTTGACGGGTAATGATCGGAAAAAACTTCTGTTCTTCCCTCCCCCTCTACCCCCCTACCTCCCCTACCC
>NZ_JADEWA010000212.1:0-8822 GCF_015207865.1 Dolichospermum sp. LEGE 00246 | reverse complement strand
AAATTAAAACCGTCCCTGATTGGCAGCAACGGTTGAGGGATTTTGTTGATCAACTTCTTGAAGACTTGGACAAACAGTAATATATGGATAGTTATGGGTAGAAATTATCAAGCTGCTTCTACCCCCATCCATAGAAATTTCTGCTGAGAATTAAGGCATTATCCGTTACCCAATTTCTTAATAACACTGTATCAAATTTGCAGCCAATGATTATATCAAAAAAGTAATGCAACTGCATTATCTGGGCAAGGATAGCCCAACCGAGACAAAACTAATACAGGAAATGGGTTCTGTCTGCCCATTCCCAAACTACAATAAGAATATATATCCGAATATTTTGATTAATTTGCTCTATGTCAGTTTTAGCAGCGATCGCAGTTTTGGCTATTTTGATCTTAGTACATGAGTTGGGACATTTCATAGCCGCCCGTTCTCAAGGCATTTATGCTAACCGCTTCTCCTTGGGTTTTGGTCCGATTCTTTTAAAGTACCAAGGATCAGAAACAGAATACACTATCCGTGCCTTCCCCTTGGGTGGTTTTGTCGGCTTTCCCGATGATGATTCAGATAGCGAAATTCCCCCCAATGACCCAAACTTACTGCGTAACCGCCCAGTTTTAGACCGTGCCATAGTCATTAGTGCCGGTGTAATCGCCAATTTAATCTTTGCGTATTTAATGTTGGCTTTACAACTGGGAATCGTTGGTATACCCCAAGAATTTCAGTATCAACCAGGTGTACTTGTCAAACCTGTAAACGAACAATCCGTCGCTTATCAAGCAGGGATTCGGGAAGGAGACATCATTATAGCTGTGAATGGTCAAGAAATTCCACTAGGTAAAGATGCAACCACATTATTAACCAAGGAAATCCAAACCCACCCTAATCAAGAAATTGACCTGAAAATTCAACACGAAACCCAACAAACCAACCTGAAACTAACACCCAAACAAGGTGCTGATGGTAAAGGTGTGGTAGGAATTGAATTGGGTCCAAATGGTAAAGCAATTTATCGTCGTCCTCAAGATATTGTCGAGATTATCAAAGTTGCTGCTAATCGCTTCCAACAGTTAGTTGTAGGAACATTTCAAGGTTTTGGGCAATTAGTTACTAATTTTGGGCAAACGGTGGGACAAGTTTCAGGTCCTGTGAAAATCGTCCAAATTGGCGCACAATTAGCAGCTAGTGATAGCACAAATTTATTTTCTTTTGCGGCAATTATTAGTATTAACCTGGCAATTATTAATATTTTGCCTCTTCCTGCTTTAGATGGTGGACAATTAGCCTTTTTACTCATTGAAGGATTATTTGGTAAGCCTTTACCTAACAAAATTCAAGAAGGTGTGATGCAAACTGGATTAGTGTTACTTTTAGGATTAGGTATTTTCCTAATTGTCAAAGAAACAACCCAATTAACATCCCAGCTAGAATGGGTACAAAAATTACTTCAGTAAATACATTTGCTGATTAACGTCAATTGCCAATTAGGCAAGGGATCATCCCAATTTTGCAGAAATAAGCTGGCGATTAGAAAGATGCGCTCCCGTCAGGGATACACGGCTATACAAACAAAGTCCGCCTACGCGGACTAGGGAAATTTAAAACCCACGCAGGTGGGTTTTGCCTGTGTAGCCGTGACTTCCAGTCGGCTGGATTCTATATTTTATTTTGGGAAATTTGCACATTTGGGATGCTCCCATTAGGCAATAATAGATGAGTAAATTCAAAAAACTATTGACAACTGACCACTAACAACTGACCACTAACAAGAGAGAATTGATTGAGTCGCAAATCACTAACCAAAAAACAACGGGCTTTAGAAATTCTTTCCCGTATCCAGCATCTTTATCCAGACGCAACTTGCTCCCTAGATTATGCCACCCCTGTACAATTATTAGTAGCAACTATTCTTTCCGCTCAATGTACAGATGAAAGGGTAAACAAAGTAACGCCAGGATTATTTGGCAAATTTCCTGACGCGGAAAGTCTAGCAAATGCAGATTTAACAGAGTTAGAAGAATTGGTACGTTCGACAGGTTTTTATCGTAATAAAGCCAAGAATATTCAAGGCGCTTGTCGAATGATTGTTCAGGATTTTAACTCTGTTGTTCCCAACAAAATGGAAGATTTATTAAAGCTTCCAGGAGTAGCCCGGAAAACTGCAAATGTGGTTTTAGCCCATGCTTATGGTATTAATGCTGGAGTAACTGTAGATACTCACGTCAAGCGCTTAAGTCAGCGTTTGGGATTGACAAAAAATACTGAACCTGTGGGGATTGAAAAGGATTTAATGAAGTTATTACCCCAACCAGATTGGGAAAATTGGTCAATTAGATTGATTTATCATGGTCGGGCTGTCTGTAAAGCCCGTTCTCCTAGTTGTGATATTTGTAAGTTGGTTGACTTGTGTGATATGAATTTATCTGCCGCAAATTCACAAAAAACAAAGTAACTCATTCATAATCTAAATGAGTTGGCTTGAAAAAACCGAGGGAGTTCCCTATTCCCTGTTCCCAGTTAAGAGTTCCCTCTCTCAACGAGTGAATTTAATTTTGTCCGACTACTTAAAGATGCTATTTTTGATTATTACAATTCATCAAAATAATAAGTTACGACTCCAGAAATGGGGTCATTACCAATTCTGATATGATTTGATTTCAGCATTTCTTGGAGTGTAGCTTCGACTTCTGCAAAACTCATTCCTGTAGCCTTAACACCTTGAGTTACAGTTAAACTACCACCCTTAGCTTCTGCGGCTTCTATTAGTTTAACAATCATTGGTTTCTCCGTCGGTTTGTGAACTTGGGAAATAAATATCCGTTCATTCATGGATACGCCTAAAGGTGATAAACCTGCTTTTAGTAGCAATTTATGCTCATATTCATCCACCATGTTAGGTATGATTAATAAATCATAGATTTGTCCCAAGTAAAAGAACCCACAGGTAAAGAACCATAATAAACCAGTAGCCGTTTTACCATTATATAAGCGATGTAAACCACCTATTCCCAAAAAACCAGCCCCACACAAGAGGTAAGAGACAAGAAGACGGTCTTTATGTTCAGTATTTTTTATAGTCATCTTATTTATGTCCATTAGGATTTACTGGTTTAAAAACCCACACTGCAATTAACTACCCTTGGTTAGTCTTCGATTCCCCAATTAACCATTATATTTATTTATCACCATGATTTCCCTTTCTCCTGAACTGCAAGCTAGACTTTCCACACCTCTAAAAATCGGCTCATTTGAGGTTAAAAGCCGTGTTTTACAGTCTCCCTTATCAGGGGTAACTGATTTGGTGTTTCGGCGTTTGGTGCGTCGTTATGCACCAGACTCCATGATGTATACGGAAATGGTAAATGCAACGGGTTTACACTATGTTAACCAATTACCAAAAATCATGGAAGTAGATCCTCAAGAAAGACCTATTAGTATTCAATTATTTGATTGTCGTCCCGATTTTTTAGCAGAAGCAGCCATAAAAGCAGTTGCTGAAGGTGCAGATACTGTTGATATTAATATGGGATGTCCTGTGAATAAAATTACTAAAAATGGTGGTGGTTCGTCTTTATTACGTCAACCAGAAATTGCGGAAGCAATTGTGCGGGAAGTTGTCAAAGCGGTAGATGTTCCTGTAACCGTAAAAACCCGCATTGGTTGGAATGATCAGGAAATTACTATTCTTGATTTTGCGAAAAGAATGGAAGACGCGGGAGCGAAAATGATTACCGTGCATGGACGCACTCGCGCTCAAGGTTATAATGGTAATGCGCGGTGGGAATGGATAGCTAAAGTCAAGGAAATTTTGTCAATTCCTGTGATTGGGAATGGGGATATTTTTTCTGTAGAAGCTGCGGTAAAATGTTTAGAACAAACTGGTGCAGATGGAGTAATGTGTTCTCGTGGAACTTTAGGTTATCCCTTTTTAGTTGGTGAGGTTGATCATTTCTTAAAAACTGGAGAATTATTACCACCACCTAACCCAATTCAACGCTTAGAATGTGCCAGAGAACATCTTTTTGCTTTATGGGAATACAAAGGAGATAGGGGGGTACGTCAAGCTCGTAAACACATGACTTGGTATGCTAAAGGCTTTATGGGTGCGGCTGATTTACGGGGTAAATTAAGTTTAATGGAAACTGTCCAACAAGGTTTAGATTTGATTGATGGTGCGATAGAAAGATTAGCAAATGGTTATGAAATTGAAGAAGAAGTACCAGCTATTATTGCACTTTAGCATTGATTTCTAGGTGAGGTTAAGCGATAGGTTAACACAAGCTAAGGGACTTCCAAATAAAAAAATACTCAACCACCTAACGCAAAAATCTCTCAAACCCTTATTCCTCTGTGTCCTCTGCGCCTCTGTGGTTCGTTAATCAGGATAATTTATTTCTTGGAAGTCCCTAAGTAGGTTGGCGTTGAAAATTGTCATTATGGCAAGGCAAAAGGCAAGAGTGAAGAGGGTTTAGGCGATTTTACATTTTTTTACACAGTTTGGTTTTATTGTGTTCACCTACTTAAGTGCGATCGCTAATTCCTCAAACTCCCATTTTTCATAATAAACCTCGATAACGAATAAAAATCAAAATCACAGCCCAAGAACCTAATGCCACTTTAACAGCAACTAGGATATTTAATATCGGGAGAATTCCACCACTAAATAATGTTCCTAACTCTCCATGTGGTAATTCTATTCCCGACAAAGTGATCACTGCTAAAACAATGAAAACTAATACCGAAACCTTCTCCCAAATAGCCGCGTGCCAACGTTGGTAAATATCCTGCATCCATTGGTATGATGAGGTAATTGCTATGAGTCCGATTGCTGTTCCCCCAGCGACTCCAGCCGCAAAACCACCCCCCGGACTCAAATGCCCCCTAATTGCTAATTCAATGCCCACTAATGCCGCAATTGTCGCCCCTAGACGAGCTAAAATGATGGATGGTTGGTCTTTAAATTGATAGATGCTACAAGATGGTTTTTCATTAGCTAATAAAAAATTAGCTCCGAGAATGGCAATAGTAAAAACAATAACTTCAAAAATTGTATCATATAGCCGATTTCTGAAAATAATTCCTGATACTGCATTGGGAACACCACTTTCTTTTACCACTGTTTCCACAATAGAAATATCTGGTAAATTTAGTTCGGAATTAGGCATGATCAGCATTTTTACAAATAACGCTATTCCGGCTAAAATGTAAACTAATTTCATAAATTTTGCTCCCCTGAATCTAAAACATTGAAATATTTTAAACCTGTTTTTGGTGATGAAAGTTCGCTTTCTATGATGTTATAAATGCGTTGCACTCTAATCACGGTTTGGTATGTTTCTTCTGCTTCCACAAACTTTTCTAATGGCGCACAGGTAGCATGAATTTCTTTTTCTATTAACGCCTGTTGTAAATTTTCTTTAGTAGTGTAAGGTACGAGTTCTAGACGCAGATAATGTTTCTTGGAAATGCGGCGAAAGTCGCTCATAAGTTGTTGAAAATTGCCATCTTGATTTTTTTCTATTGACTGATTTTCCATGACACCAAGACGTAATACTAAGGATGAACGAACTGCGATCGCATAGAGAGTAATTGATAGCATTGTTCCCATTAATGCTTCTGTTAAAGCCACATCTGCTGCACCTAAAACTGCATCTACCATTGCTGCAACTGCACCGAGTACCCCACGAATTACTAAGGCATGATAGGGGTTAGTTTGAGTTACTAACATCCCCGCAGTTAAGGGTAATAAAGCAATGATTAAATAGAGATAACTATGATTCATGTTTTTCCTCTTCTGTTGAACAGTATGCTAATACATAACCCAGCATAGTATTCCAAATTGCTAAGGAAATAATGCCAAGAATAAGTAATGGCCATTCACTGGGTATTTTCAGTAGTAGTCCGACAATAATCATCATTGAACCTAAAGTATCAGCAACAGAAAGTCCATGTAATTTGAATAATACTGATCTGTTGCTGACTAAATGAGAAGTTCCCCAAAACCAGAAAACTATGCCGATACCTATGCAGGTATAACTAAGAAAGTTGATCATACTTCACCTAATCTTCTGAGGATATGTGCTAATAACATTAAGCCGGCATTTCCTACTGTCAAAATAATCGCTGCGACTACACCAATCATCCAATCATCGCGCCAAACGGAAATTACGAGAATCATGATGGCTACTTTACTGGAAATGCTGCCAAAAGCTAACATTTTCTGCCAGGTATCATCACTTTTCCAAGCTTCATAAATGGGAATAAGTAAAGCCAAAATCATTGCTATTAAGACTATTTCTAGGTTCATGCTTGTTTTTTCCTGGGTTTAATTTGGTGAACTTCATACCATCCTTCTTCGTGGTACTTCAAAACTATGGTTTTGGGGGTAAAGGTAATCAGAAATATATCGAGGAAAATCAATAAAGGTGATCTGTTGAGTTTGACTTTCTCCATGATAATTTCTTCTTGGTTATGGGGACGGAAGATAATTTCAAATGCCTCCATAAAAGCTACCGGAATCGCAACGAATATCTTAATTATTACCTTTACCCAAGATTTTAATTTTTCTGGTGATGACTTACCACGTGGTAAAAGTAAGGCAATAATTACACCGATGATAATATTTGTTAAACTCACATTAGCAGTGAGTAATAACCAAATTGTTAGTCTTAATATGAGATGTCCAATCATGGGAAAGCCATCCAAAATAATAGGATTAAAGTTAAACTCATGACACCAACTAAATGCTCAAATTCTTCAAATACACGAGGTAGAGATATGGATAATTTCTTGAAAATGAAATGATATCCTAACCAGCCCGCACCAATAGTTAAAAGTGCTTTTGTAATATTGGTGATTTCATAAGCTGGAAGATAGACAATATTTGCCACAAATAATCCAGTAATCAAAAATATTACTGATATCCAAAAACCTGGTTTTATTTTCTGTTCTTCTGCTTTTGTATGGGGGAGAAAAATAAATTTAGCAAAAGATATGGCTGTACCAACTGCGGCAATATTCATAACTATAAATTGCCAAGATTCTAAATTTTTCATCGTTAATACTTTTGCCTCAAAACCTGACAACAAAGGTAAACCAGAAATTGATAAACTAGCAATAACTAAGGCTATCCAAATATTAGTATGAATGGGTTTATTTTGCAGTTCTTTAAAATTGCGACTGGGTAAAGAACCCGCAATCAAAAATAAAGATGATTTGACTAATCCATGGGTGAGGGCATAAAATCCACCTACAGCCGGTGCAGCGAGAATCCAGCCTAACTGGGAAATAGTGCTAAATGCTAACAGGCGCTTGGTATCCTTTTCAAAGACAGCATAGGATACACCCATTAAAGCTGTTCCCACACCAAAAATTCTGACTATGGTATCAATTTCTTCGGAAACAAATGCACAACGCAATAAAGGCAAAACACTGGCTTTAACGACAATTCCTGACATCAATGCCGAAACTGGTGTTTCTGATTCAGAATGAGTTAAAGGTAGCCATAAACCGGATATAAAAATCCCCGCTTTGATTAATAAGCCCAGGAAAATTAATGCTAGTGCTTCTGGTGGTGATCCCTTTAAACTGGTAAAACTAAAGGAATGATGTGTCTGATAAACCAGCACTGCACCAACCAGATAAAACAACATGGCAGTATTACTAACAAAGAGATACCGTAAACCTACCCAAATTGAGCGATCGCTACGAGGATAAGCAATTAATAGAAAAGCCGCAATACCGCTTACTTCTAAAGCCACATATAAACTAATGAAATCTGCACAGACAAAGGCAGCATTCAGGCTACCATGCACAATAATCATCTGGGCATAGAAAAAAGCCGTTTTATCACTGCGCCAGCAGTAGAGGGCAACAGCAGCCGTTACCAGGGCATTTGTGAAAATAAAGTAACCGCTTAACTCGTCAGCCACTAAAGTGATACCGAAACTATCCAGTAAATTCAGGGTGATGGGTGATGGTTCGATAAATAGCTGTAACCCATAAGCAGCAGAAGCAATAGTCCCCCACAATGTCAAATGTCGGTTAAGTTTGGGGACTAGAAAAATGATGAACCCTAGAAAAAATGGGGTAGCAATCCAAGTCAGTGTAATAGTATTCATGGTGTGTTATTTTTCTCAATCTCGTTACTTTCCAATGTGGGATTATCCCGTGCTAATTTCATCACACCAACTAGCATCAAAGCCTGTATCGAGAAACCGATGACTATCGCTGTTAATATGACTGCTTGGGGAACAGGATCAGCATAAGCAATATTTTTTACCTCGGAAATAATGGGAGTAAATAAGCCTTGTTGTGATGCAATTAGTACATAAAAAGCAATCACACCCGTACTCATCACATCCATTGAGACAATTTTCATCACTAAGTTTTTTTTGAGGATGATGCCAAAAAAACCACACAGTATTGTTATCAGTACGCACGCTTCTAACACGGGAATTATTTAATTTTATGATAAAGTGCTAACTTTATATAAGCACGAAATCTTAGTGCTAGAATAATTTCAACACTAGAATATTCTTATGATTATGATAGTTATACTCAATGATTTATGTTTTCACAACTTTTAAAGTTTGCAAACTTTCATCTGCACAACCAGTGATAAAACCACCCATTTTTTGAATTTCTTGCAAATATTCTAAAGCCGATTTTGTAATGAGTTCTCCAGGCATTAATACAGGAATTCCTGGAGGATAAGGGCAAATAATTTCCGCGCAAATCCGATTTTGAGCTTTCTCGAAAGGCAAGATTTCACTATTAGTAAAAAAAGCCTCACGGGGAGAAATAGCTATAATATTACTTGT
>NZ_JADEWA010000021.1:0-26320 GCF_015207865.1 Dolichospermum sp. LEGE 00246 | reverse complement strand
GGTAGCAGAATACACCGATTAGGAAGTGGAATACTACCAACTGGTAAGGACCGCCGTTATACAACCACTCGTCTAAGGAAGCAGCTTCCCAAATTGGGTAGAAGTGTAAACCAATAGCGTTGGAGGAAGGAACTACTGCACCGGAAATGATGTTGTTTCCGTAGAGTAGAGAACCTGCGACTGGTTCGCGGATACCATCAATGTCAACTGGAGGTGCGGCGATGAATGCAATTACGAAGCAAGCGATCGCAGATAGGAGGGTAGGGATCATGATTACGCCGAACCAGCCGATGTATAAACGGTTGTCGGTGCTTGTAATCCACTCGCAGAAGCGGCTCCATACGTTAGCACTTTCGCGCTGTTGTAAGGTGGTTGTCATGTGTTTATAATTGCGTTTGAGTTATGTATGTTCTGGTAGGTGTTTCTACCTCATGCCTTTATAGTAAGCCTTATATTTCGATTTGTAAAGGGGTTTTCGTAATATTTTTTGATAAATCTAGAAACCTGGGTCGTCTTTATGGCTATAACCTAGATATGGCAAGGCTTTCTACTGTTAATATTTTTTATAACAACTTTTAATTTTCTTGTTAAATAGGTAGGTGGAGGAACCTCTGACGAGCGTAGCCATCGCATAGCTTACTATAATTGTGACTATTTAGGGCTTGCTGACAGCGCAGCGTGGCGTTAGCCATATAAAGCTAAAACCGTTGATTAATAAAGGTTTCGCGGATTCTTGTCACAAAAAATTGCCAGGTTTTGGTTGATGGTTTCTCCAAATAGGTGCATTTTTCCTTGTCGGATTTGGAAAATTGAGGATATCCATATAGCTAAAACTGTTCCCTGGCTTCACGGACAACTTTTATGGCTTACGCCACGCTACGCTATCAGCAAACCCTATTTATACTGCAAACGGTTCATAGTTTAACCAAATATGAAACCCCTCTGGTAAACCTCTCCAGTATTAAATGTTATTCCTTTTCCCTCCTCCTAAGAGGAGAGGATTAGGGAGAGGTGCAAAGGAGAGGCTTTGAACCCTGTTCTTTGTATGATAAAAAAGTCCAGCTTCTAGCCGTTTTGAGTATATTTCTCCACAACAGCTAATTTTAAAGGATACAAAGGCTCAGATCCATTTAACTGCCAAATTCTCAATACCAACACAGCAGCAACAGTTAGCCATACACAAGAAAAAGATAAAATCATTCCCGCTAAAGGAACAGTTTGCCAATAAATTGCTGTCACCACTATAGCTGATAACCAAGGACCTAAAATCACCATAGGAACAGCAGCACCTAATCTCCGTTCTACGGTAAAAATCGTATTCCAAGTATCTCCTAAAGCTAGATGGATAACAAACATAATTAACGGCAATATCAAAAATTGGTGATTCATTTCCTGCCAAATTAACACCGAAGAAATTACCCGCAAAACTGCAATTATCATCCAAACTATGGGAAATGCTAAAGGTGGAGGAGACCATTTTGGTCTAATTACTTGATCATACGTTGTCCGAGAACGAGTATTATCTAAAAGGGAGAATATCCGGGAACGGATACTTAATAAAGCAAAAAATAATGCGGTAACTAAAGTGCTAAACCAACTAGGAAAAAAAGAATTATTATCAATCAATGTTACCAATTTTTCCATTCCCAGCAATACAAGAATCATCACTCCTATTTGTAGGATAGTTCCTAATTTATAAACTAGAACTGCCTTGATATCTAGTTCTTGTGTATCCACTGCTGATGTATTTAGAGACTGTTCTTGATTCCCAGTTTTTACACCCATTACTATATTGACAACCTGTTCAAGTATGCCACCATTATTGGATTGATTCATAATTAAAAGATAGCGAGTAGTTTGTAGTTGGTCATAATAAGTTATTATATGATATGTATGCAAATTTAGCAGCTAATAGCGGTGTACTTTTATCAGGATATCAAGCCTCCATTATTGGGAATGATGTAGCTTTTGGTAAAAGATGCGCGATTGGGTTATCATTAACTCAACTACTTGATATCATTGTTAATCTAAAATTCTCTTACTCTACCAAATACTAATATGTCATTTGTTCCTTTACATATTCATAGTGATTACAGCTTGCTTGATGGTGCTAGTCAACTACCAGAATTAGTAGATAGAGCGATCGCATTAGGAATGAAAGCGATCGCCCTCACAGATCATGGTGTCATGTATGGCGCAGTTGAACTGATTAAAATCTGCCGCAACAAGAACGTTAAACCAATAATTGGCAACGAAATGTACATTTTAAACGGTGAAATTGACAAACAAGAACGCCGTCCCAAATATCATCAAGTCGTATTAGCTAAAAATACCAAAGGTTATAAAAACTTAGTTAAATTAACCACAATTTCCCACCTTCAAGGTGTTCAAGGTAAAGGCATTTTTTCCCGTCCTTGTATTAACAAAAACTTACTCAAACAATATCATGAAGGTTTAATAGTTACCAGTGCTTGTTTAGGTGGAGAAATTCCCCAAGCAATCATGAGTAATCGTCCAGATGCAGCCAGAAAAGTTGCCAAATGGTATAAAGATGTATTTGGGGAAGATTTTTATTTAGAAATTCAAGATCATGGTTCTCAAGAAGACCGAATTGTTAATGTAGAAATAGTCAAAATTGCCAGAGAATTAGGAATTAAATTCATCGCCACCAACGACTCCCATTTTATCTCATGCTTTGATGTAGAATCCCACGATGCCTTGTTATGTATTCAAACAGGTAAACTCATTAGCGAAGATAAAAGAATGCGATATAGCGGCACAGAATACCTCAAATCATCAGAAGAAATGCACCAGCTATTCCGTGACCATTTATCCGATGATATCATTGCTGAAGCGATCGCCACAACGGAAGAAATTGCCGATAAAGTTGAACCTTATCACATCATGGGTGATCCCCAAATTCCCACACCCACAATCCCTTCAGGACATACAGCAGATACTTATGCAGAAGAAGTTGCATGGCTGGGACTTTTAGAAAGATTAAATCGTAAATCTCGCCACGAAGTAGATCAAGTCTATAAAGAAAGATTGGAATATGAATTAAAAATGATTCAACAAATGGGATTTTCTACCTACTTTTTAGTAGTGTGGGACTACATCAAATTTGCGCGAGATAATAATATTCCCGTTGGTCCAGGACGGGGTTCTGCGGCTGGTTCATTAGTAGCTTATGCCATGAAAATTACGAATATTGATCCCGTACATCATGGCTTACTATTTGAAAGATTTCTCAATCCTGAACGGAAATCAATGCCGGATATTGATACAGATTTCTGCATTGATAAACGAGATCAAGTCATTGATTATGTAACTAATAAATATGGTGTTGATAGAGTTGCTCAAATTATTACTTTTAACCGTCTCACATCCAAAGCAGTTTTAAAAGATGTCGCTAGAGTATTAGATATTCCTTATGGGGATTCTGACAAAATGGCAAAAATGATTCCTGTAGTCCGGGGTAAACCTACTAAACTAAAAGTGATGATTTCAGATGAAACACCCGAACCAGAATTTAAAGCCAAATATGATAATGATCCCACTGTCCGGCGCTGGATTGATATGGCGATGCGAATTGAAGGAACTAACAAAACCTTCGGTGTTCATGCTGCTGGCGTAGTTATCTCCGCAGAACCATTAGATGAACTTGTTCCCCTGCAACGTAATAATGACGGTTCTGTAATTACCCAATATTTCATGGAAGATTTAGAATCATTGGGATTATTAAAAATGGACTTTTTGGGTTTGCGGAATCTAACCCTAATTCAAAAAACAATTGATTTAATTGAACAAAGTAAAGGATATAAAATCGATCCTGATGAAATTACCGGACAAGAAAGAAAAGCACAAAAAATATTAGCCAAAGGTGATCATACTAACTTACCAAAAGATGTTGCTAAAGCTTATTCACTATTAGAAGCTGGTGATTTAGAAGGAATATTTCAATTAGAATCTTCAGGAATGAAACAAATAGTCCGAGATTTGAAACCTTCAAACATTGAAGATATTTCTTCTATTTTAGCATTGTATCGTCCAGGTCCATTAGATGCCGGATTAATTCCTAAATTTATTAATCGTAAACATGGACGAGAAGAAATTGAATATGATACTCAAATTTTAGAACCAATCTTAAATGAAACCTACGGAATCATGGTTTATCAAGAGCAAATTATGAAAATTGCTCAAGATATGGCTGGTTATAGTTTAGGACAAGCTGATTTACTTCGTCGCGCTATGGGTAAAAAGAAAGTATCAGAAATGGAGAAACAAAAGCAAAATTTTATTGATGGTTCTGCAAAAAACGGTGTAGTACCCCAAGTCTCTGAACATTTATTTGGGGATATGTTGAAGTTTGCCGAATATTGTTTAAGTTACGACACAGAAATTTTAACTGTTGAATATGGTTTTTTACAAATTGGGGAAATTGTCGAAAAACAAATTGAATGTAAAGTTTATACTGTTGATAGTAATGGGATACTTTATACTCAGTCAATTGCCCAATGGCATAATCGCGGACAACAGGAAGTTTATGAATATTTATTAGAAAATGGCGCAATTATTCGCGCTACAAAAGATCATAAATTCATGACTGAAGAAGGGCAAATGTTACCAATTGATGAGATTTTTTCTCAAGGGTTGGATTTGTTACAAGTGGGTGTGCATGAAAATATGAATTTATTTCACGCAGAGGCGCAGAGTCGCAGAAGTAAGAGCTTTGGCGGTCGCTATAAGTGAAAACTTCCAATTAAGCGAGATATTGGGGATAATGAGTAATATCTAATAAGTAATTGGACAAAAATATTTACAGTCATTGCGAGGGAAGGGAAGCAATCACAACCATTGGAATTGCTTCATTTCACTTCGTTATATATGGCTAACGCCACGCTGCGCTAACGCAATGACATTGTGTAATTAATTCTGTCTCACTACTTATCAGATATAGCCAAAGAGACGCAGTAGTTGTCAGTAGGGGCGGGGTCTCCCTGCCCTAAGAGTAAGCAACTACACTTTGTTTCCTAATGCCTCTGGCACTCTGCACGAACAGAATGACATTGGGCATTTCTTTTTGTGGAGTTCTCTAAATTGTATTACTAATAGGTTTTAAATTTAAAATTACCTGAGTCCGCTTTTTACTATGTCAAGCCTACACTGACTTCTGGAGTGCAGTGTAGGAATATGTCACGCATTCTGGGGAGCAGGTATACTATCGGCTGTCGCTTCTGAACGAGGAAAAGTCGGTAAATCAATACCACCATGATTTGCGTAGCGGTTTTTGAGCGCTAAACGGTAACTCACACTTTGCAATTCGGCTTGCAATTGGCGATTTTCTCGTTGTAGGATTGTTACCTTGTCTCGTACTGGTGTCATGCGTTCCTCAAACTTACGACGGTAAATTTGGGGCAATTCTTGTACTACTTGCTCTAACATTCGACTACGATCAGTTAGTTCCTGCACAGACTGGCGTAATTGATATATCTCTGTATCACGATTCGTAATTTGTTCTTGGTAGAAAGTTACCTGTTGTTCTACAGCTTGGATTTGATCTCTTAAAGCTTGCAATTGGCTGGAATCTATCTCTGACTCAGATTTTGGTACTGTAAAGTTAGTATTCCCCTTGACTAGCCGAAATAGTTCCTGTGATAACTGTTGAACTAATTGATCACGCAGTTGCAAGTCTTGGTGCAACTGGGATATTTCCGTAGACAGTTCTTGGATGCTTGGTATATCAGATTGGCTCACGGTACTTAAAGCTCTTACTTAATATATATACAGTTATACTTGATTTTTGACTTGCGCCGATTGTATCACATACTGAGCAATTTGATTAAAATAATTTAGCGATTTCTGTACTATCTCAAAACGACTTGATTGTTTGATTCTAAAGTAGGGGTTTAGCAAGAGCTTCATTGGTGTCAACTTAACGTAAAACCTCTATCCCGCAAAGAACTCAAGTTACCTCATTCCCAGTCTCTGACTGGGAATGAATTCTAGAAGGCTCTGCCTTCAATAATATTAGAGGCAGAGCCTCATTAACTGCATTCCTAGTCAGAGACTAGGAACGAGATGTGGTAGGGATTTGAGATTAAGTTGACACATATCAGCAGTGCTAAACTCCTACACATCTAGGTTCTTTGTCATTTTGCAAAAGTTTATATCTCACCCGTGTTTAGTATATAAGTAGTTGCTTGTATCTAAAATATTTATAGAATTATTAATTAAGGCTTGCTGACTCCTGACTCCTGACTCCTGACTCCTGATTTCTTGATGGTGCAGCATGACACAAGCCATACTGCTGAAATCCTAACTAATCACTTGAGAAAACGCGGTTATTAAGCTGCTACAACTTCTTCTGCTGGTTTTTCTTGGTGAACTTCTTGCTTGACGGTCATATAACGAATTACTTCTTCGCTCAATCGCATCGCCCGTTCCATGATAGCAATTACTGTTCCAGGACCTGTGTAGTTAAGTTGAATATAAACGCCATCACGATGTCTTTGAATTTCATAAGCTAGACGACGTTTACCACGGTTTTGAATTTCAATATTCTCAGCGCCGTGTTCACGAATGAGGTTTTCGTATTTAGCAATTTGTTGTACTACCTGTTCATCTCCCAAGTCAGGACGCAGGATGTACATGGTTTCGTAAACTGTGGTCATGTTTTTTAAATTTACCTTTTGGACAAAATGGCTGAAGAGGTGTTAATTCACACAAACATTGCTGTGAGCGATAATTTTATTGATCAACATCTCAAGCAACAAGGAATTTTGACAATTTTTTAGCTATTCTACACTAACACAATTTTTAGCAGGATTTGTCCACTGGTTGATAGTTTGTATAGTTTGTCAATTAAATTCATCAGGTCTTCCATATTTATCTTATAATTTTACAAGTTTTCAATGGCAATCATTAACCACATTCTGCTGAAAGAAAGCATATTTAAGGATATTTGTCAAACTTATGGCGCAGCGATATGTGCGAGTTCAAAGTCAAGAAGGGAAAATTCACTATGGGTTGCTCCAGCTTACTCAGAATGTGGAGGTGCTAGATGCTCCACCTTGGTTGGATGGTCAACCTACGGATTTAATCCTGCCATCCAATTCTTACACGATTCTAGCTCCTTGTGCGCCTTCAAAAATTGTGGGTGTAGGTAAGAATTATGCTGATCATGCAGCGGAAATGGGGACTCCTGTACCTGCTGAACCGCTAATTTTTTTGAAACCGCCTACGTCTGTAATTGCGTCGGAAAAAGAAATTAAGTACCCTTATCAGTCTCAACGGGTAGACTATGAAGGAGAATTGGCTTTGGTGATTGGCGATCGCACCTGTGATTGTACCCCAGCCCAAGCCCAAAGTAAAATTTGGGGTTATACCATTGCCAATGATGTCACAGCCAGGGATTTACAGAAAAAAGACCCCCAATGGACTAGAGCCAAAGGTTTTGACACTTTTTGTCCTTTGGGTCCTTGGATTGTCCGAGAATTGAACCCAGGTGCGAGATTACAGACGTTTCTGAATGATCATCCCCACCCAGTTCAGTCTACTTGTATTGATCAAATGGTATTTTCTCCGGATTTTTTGGTGTCTTATATCAGTCAAGTGATGACTTTATTACCTGGGGATATAGTATTAACTGGTACACCGATGGGGGTAGGGGCTTTGCAAATAGGCGATCGCATCCGTGTGGAAATCGAAGGAATTGGTCGCCTAGAAAACACAGTTGTGGGGCGTTAGGGTACCTGCATATGTACTGCATCGGAAATCGCGGGAATTTCCGCATACTTCCCCATTAAAGACTGAGCAACGGAATAAACAACGGCTGCTAATATTCCCATAAAAATAGTTGTAAACAGTGTTTGCATAGCAAATCCACTACCAGGAACTAATTTCACAATATCAGTCAAGATGCTACATAAAAAGATCACAATATCTAAAATGATGGCTTGCATCGTGTTAAAACGAATAAAATGATGAATTTTCTCGTTTCTGACCACCAACAACCACAAAGCAAAGAAAATAATCATCCCCGCAAAGCGGACACCATAGTAAATTTTTAACAGTGGGAACAGAGGTAAAAATATCAGTTTTAAAAGGGGAAAATCATTCATTAAAAACTGACCAAAAGCAAATACCTCAATTAAAGGCAGCAAATAAGGTAAACAAGCGAAAATTCGCTCAGGGAAAGTTGTAGACCCGCGCCAAGACATTTTGTGTTCTCCTGTGGCTAAATTTCAACAGCTATTGAGCTTAGGATAACGCAGATGCTTGACCTTGCTGACAAATCTATTTTATATTGGCGACACGAAAGCCCATCACACACTCATATTGATCTGGCTGTTGTTCTGTAAACTTATTAATTGCTTGACCACAGCGCAGTTTACCTCCACCCCAGCGAGGTTGTCCACTACCATTTGCTAGTAAACAAGACTGACAGACCTTTTCAGAGCTAAGGATTTGATTGTCCATGAAAATGACTAACATCTCAACCCCTCCTGGTTTTCAATAGAGCAATCTCAAAAAATGTTGGTAATAAGTAGGTTGACGTTGAAAATTGTCGTTATAGCAAGGCAAGAGGCAATAGGCAAGAGGCAATAGGCAATAGGCAAGAGTAAAGAAGTTTTCAGGGATTTTACGTCTCTTTACACAGTTTGGTTTTATTGTGTTCACCTACTTAATGTAAGTCGCTAGTTAGGTAAATTGTCAGAATCAGGATGTCCAGGATTAAAGGATGAACAGGATGAAACCAGAGCTTTTTTTACCAATTACCTATTACCAATTACCCATTACCAGCCTCAACGAGATAACCAAGTAGTGAGACAGAATTAATTACACAATGTCATTGCGTTAGCGTTGCGTGGCGTTAGCCATATGGAACAAAGTGAAATGAAGCAATTCCAAGGGTTGTGATTGCTTCCCTTCGCTCGCAATGACTGTAAATATTTTTGTCCAATTACTTAGCAACTTGAGTTAATAACAAAAAGTTGTTCATCAAACCTAGTTTTATTGTATCTTGTATCTCTGGTAATTTTGTGAGTTTAAGTACAAAATAATACATAACTTCAGGCTACCACGTTGATTAAAGTCAACAATTCTTAGATAATTACTTTCCCCGTTCTCAAGAGACTTCCAAATAAAAAAATGTCCCAAAACTGATGCAGAAATTCTCTCTCTGTGTACTCTGTGCCTCTGTGGTTCGTTTCTTAGGATAATTTATTTCTTGGAAGTCTCCAAAGGTTTTCCGTCTAAATTCTTATAATAAACAAATTGCCTAATTTACAACTTTGGTAATAGGTTTAACCCCAATTTCAATTTTCATCAACTTTATCAGCATCATAAAAAATGACAAAAACTAACTCAGACCTGCTAAAAAGCTCCGATCCTGCCATTAATGAACTAATTAACCAAGAATTACAGCGTCAACGTGATCACCTGGAATTAATTGCCAGTGAAAACTTTACCTCCGCCGCCGTATTAGCTGCCCAAGGTTCAGTATTAACCAATAAATACGCCGAAGGCTTACCCGGTAAACGCTATTATGGCGGTTGCGAGTTTGTTGACAAAATTGAACAAATAGCCATTGACCGAGCTAAACAGCTATTTGGTGCGGCTCATGCCAATGTTCAACCCCATTCCGGCGCCCAAGCTAATTTTGCCGTCTTCCTGACCCTGCTGCAACCAGGAGACACAATTATGGGTATGGACTTATCTCATGGAGGACACCTGACTCACGGTTCACCAGTGAATGTTTCTGGTAAATGGTTTCAAGTCCGTCATTATGGCGTAAGTAAAGAAACCGAACAACTAGACTATGACCAAATCCGTGATTTAGCGATCAAAGAACGTCCTAAACTGTTGATTTGTGGTTATTCAGCCTATCCTCGGATTATTGACTTTGAAAAGTTCCGCAGTATTGCTGATGAAGTTGGCGCTTATTTACTTGCAGATATTGCTCACATTGCTGGTTTAGTCGCTACTGGTCATCATCCCAATCCTCTGCCTTATTGTGATGTCGTCACAACTACAACTCATAAAACCTTACGTGGTCCTCGCGGCGGCTTGATTTTGACCCGTGATGCCGACTTGGGTAAAAAGCTGGATAAATCAGTTTTCCCCGGAACTCAAGGTGGACCACTAGAACACGTCATTGCTGGTAAGGCTGTGGCTTTTGGTGAAGCTCTTAAACCTGAGTTTACAGACTATTCTGGGCGGGTGATTGCAAATGCTCGGTCGATGGCTACTCAATTACAAAACAGAGGCTTTAAATTAGTGTCTAATGGCACTGATAATCACTTGATGTTAGTAGATTTACGTTCTGTTGGCATGACTGGGAAGAAAGGAGATCAACTGGTTAGCACTGTGAATATCACCGCGAATAAGAATACAGTTCCCTTTGATACTGAATCACCTTTTGTTACCAGTGGTTTAAGATTGGGTTCTCCAGCGATGACAACTAGAGGTTTCGGTGTGGCAGAATTTACGGAAGTTGCGAATATTATTAGCGATCGCCTACTTTCCCCAGATTCAGATACAGTAACTAAAGATTGTTTAATGAGAGTGGCCGCATTGTGCGATCGCTTCCCATTATATCCTCACTTAGAAATTCCCGTACCAGCCCTAGTTTAAGCAATTTTGGATTAAGTGGAGGGTGGCCATTGTCCACCCTCTGTAACCCAGTTTTTATTATAAATTGGTGCTTGACAAAATTCTGAGTTTCGACTATGGTTATGTTAAGAGTGGAAAAGTGTGCGCCCATATATATAGGCTGTTCATTCGTCAGTATTAGGATTTTCAAGATTTAAGGATTTTTAGCATCTGAATCTTCAAGATGATGGAAAACAGTAGAAAGAATATTTTTTCTTAATCTCCATGTGTCACCATGCTGTAAATGAGCAAACCAGCTTTGCAAAAATTGTCTGATTGTTTCTTTGTCCAAAATCCCTCGTTGATATTGTGAGATAGTTTTCTTAATTCTTTTGACGCTTTGACGTAAGCTATTACTACGGACTTTAATTTGCTTAGGTAAAACACGAAAACCGACAAAATTTGCTCCGTGTTTAGTCTCAAATAATTGGCTTTTAATTGGGTGAATTTTTAATCTTAGACTGGCTAAATATCCTTCAATAGAAATTCTGGCATTAGCTAAAAAGATTTTATCATCACCAAATAAAGCAAAATCATCAACGTAGCGAATATACTTTTTACATTTAAGTTGATCTTTGATAAAATGGTCAAAACCGTTTAAGTAGACATTTGCCATAAATTGACTTGTCAAATTACCAATAGGTAAACCACGTCTTCTTCCTAAAGGTGATAATAAGTCATCTCCGGGAAAATAATGCACTACCAACTCTTGTTCATTACTATGGTCTATGATTTTATCAAGTAACCAGAGGGTATCAGCACATTTAATTTTGCGGTGAATTAGAGATTTTAAGATTTGATGATCTATACTCGGGAAGTATTTACGAATATAAGATTGAAAGATATATTTACTAGAACGAGCAAATTTTGTAAAGCGACGCAAAGCTCGGTGTGAACCATAACCAACTCGGTTAGCATAAGAATAATGAATCCACCGATTTAAGGATTTTCAGGATAATTTTGTTTGATGTTATGTTCTTTGGAATTTAGATTTTTGAGAACATTTATTCTATCTAAATGGTAATTTCGACGATATTTTTGTTATTACTGACTATTCAAATCAAAATCTTTCCCATTCCCAAAAGTCTCCAACCACAATCCTGAAAATCCTCAAATCCTGGATATCCTGATTCAGACAATATTATTCAAATCAAAATCCTTCCCATTCCCAAAAGTCTCCAACAACAATCCTGAAAATCCTCAAATCCTGAAAATCCTGATATGGCTTGCGCCACGCTACGCTATCAGACAATATTTTGCTTACAAGCCACAGCAAAACGTTCAATTCCCGCTAAATCAGCATGAATAGAAATATTGCCATAATTCCCATTACTTACCAATAATTCCCGCACCATTTCCGCCTGTCCTGCCATCATTTCAATTAACCACAGCCCTCCAGGACGCAAATAATCAGGGGAAACATTAATTAAATGACGGATATAGTCTAAACCATCCTTACCACCATCTAAAGCTAAATGGGGTTCATGTTTCACCACTTCCGGCTGTAAAGTTAAGACAGTATGACTAGGGATATAGGGTGGATTGGATACCATACCGCTAAACTGACCCTTGAGAGATTCTAGAGGTTGCCACCAAGAACCCTGATAAAATTGAATCCGTTCCTGAAAACCCAAATTTTCAGCATTGGTTTGAGCTACGGCTAAAGCAGCGGGACTAATGTCTACAGCATGAATCATCGCATCTGTAAAGACTTCAGCTAAACCAATGGATATCGCCCCACTACCCGTCCCCAAATCCGCCCAATGTCCAGCTTTCATTCCACCATTAGCAGCAGCCACAGCCAAATCAATCAATATTTCTGTTTCTGGTCTAGGAATTAAGACCGCATTGGATACCGTGAGTTGAAACTTCCGCCAAGCTGTCGTCCCTGCAATATACTGAACCGGTAAACGGTCATCTAATCGCCTTTGCCACAATTGCTCTAATTCTGTTAAAGACAATTGTATGGGGATTTCCTGCCATGTTTTGAAAGACTCTAAACGCAGTGCCAAGCGGTCTAAATTAGCTATTGTTAATAATAGCCAATCTACCTCCATTGGGGATACATCCGCAGCTATAGCCGCTTGAATTGCGGTTGTTCGCCACTGCCAAAGTTCTAATCCAGAAACCTTATAATTTGGCTTTAACATATCAGGAGGTAAAAATGATTTTCTATTTTTTGGGTTGAGCGGGAACTATGGAACGAATAAATTCTATTGATTCCCGTGAAGGAAACAAGAAAATTTTATTAGTGCTGGGATCATTACTGCTACTGAGTGTGTCAATCACTCTATACAAATCTAATACTTGAATTTCTGTATTAGCTGCTTCCTGTGGTTTAGCCTTTTTAAATGCTTCTAAAAGAGCCACTGCTTGTTCTTTTTCAAAATAGAAGGGAATTAATCGCTCCTTTCCTGCTTGTCCTTTGGGAATTGTTAAATAGCTATTGTCTTGCTTAAATTTTGGCACAAACAAAGGAATACCATCAAATTTTTTGTCTGTTTTACCGCTGGTATTCAGCATAATTATTGCTTGATCCACTTGTTGTTTACTAGGAACTAAGCTAAAAACTACATTAGAGTCTTTCTTCTTATTATTTTCTACAACTAATTTATAGTATTCTGCTAAAGAAAGAGGTGTGATTCTAATAGTGCTTGCTAACTGAGGATTTTCTTTTTTTAGTCGCTGTTCTAGAAAAATCTGAGCATCTTTCTTGCTCAGAAAAAAGCCTACCTGGGAAATAGTCTTTGATTGATTTTTCCTAGAGATAACTACAAATTCTCCTTGGGCATTAGTTAGTGTAAAAACGGGTACTTCTTGTAAAGTTTTTACCACTTGCTCCTGTGGTAGAGCTAAGGCTTGCAGATTATTGATTCCTAATATTCCGCCAAACATCACACTACCAGCCAAACCCAATGTCAAGCCCCAACGTACTAATAATTTCATGCTCACTCCTCACTTCAATAATTTCATGAATGCCAGTAATTAGACAAATTGTCAGATTTATATACCAATAACTAGTTTTAGTCATATAGCAGACCATTTATTTTACAAAAAACTTATGGTAGCTATTTGGTATCAACTATCAATTCTCAAAATAGGATTTTGTCAAACCTTTTGGCGGTGATGATATTATCACCTCTAGAAACTGAATATACACATTAAAGTTATTTTATTTTTATTTTTGCTTGGCTATTCATTTCCATTACCCCACCCAAAAGCCTGAAAACCCTATTATATGTCTTCTCTAGGAAGAAAGAAGATCCTGATGTTTTCCCATTCCATCCTGTATTTAATGACGCTCTGATTACATCTAACGTTCCAAAAACCACCAAAAAGCAGTTGATTAGGTGTTTGGCGGTTTTGGGAGGTTACAAGTAGTGAGACAGAATTAATTACACAATGTCATTGCGTTAGCGCAGCGTGGCGTTAGTCATATGCAACGAAGTGAAATGAAGCAATTCCCAGGGTTGTGATTGCTTCCCCTCCCTCGCAATGACTGTAAATATTTTTGTCCAATTACTTAATTTATGCCAGTTACCAGATTAATATACAGTTAAAATCAAGATTTAACATTGATACTATTCTCATCCAAGAATGAAGCCAAAATTTATCTATGAACCTGAAAAACGTACAAAAGTTATAGTTAAACAACAACAATTAACGACAGTCAGATTTTAGAAGCCACCGGAAGTGGGAAAATAAGATCATGCCAAAAGAAGACCTAGAAAGGAAAAGCCGATAATATGCACTTGAGTGAAATTACCCATCCTAACCAGTTGCATGGGTTGTCAATTCGGCAGTTGCAACAAATTGCCCGTCAAATTCGTGAGAAGCACCTACAAACCGTAGCAGCCTTTGGAGGGCATTTGGGTCCTGGTTTGGGCGTTGTCGAATTAACACTAGGACTTTACCAAACCCTAGATTTAGATCGGGATAAAGTCACATGGGATGTGGGACATCAAGCTTATCCCCACAAATTAATTACCGGACGCTACAGTAATTTCGATACTCTCCGTCAAAAAGATGGCGTTGCAGGTTATCTCAAACGCTGCGAGAACAAATTTGATCATTTTGGCGCAGGACACGCTTCTACCAGTATTTCCGCTGCTTTAGGGATGGCTTTAGCCCGCGACTTAAAAGGGGAAAAATTTAAAACTGTTGCTGTAATTGGTGATGGGGCCTTAACAGGGGGTATGGCGCTAGAAGCCATTAACCACGCTGGACACCTCCCGAAAACTAATCTCCTGGTGGTTCTCAATGACAATGAGATGTCCATTTCTCCTAACGTGGGGGCGATTCCTCGTTATCTGAATAAAATGCGTCTGAGTGCGCCGGTGCAATTTCTCTCCGATGGAATTGAAGAACAGTTAAAACATCTGCCTTTTGTGGGTGATTCCCTGTCTCCCGAACTTGAGCGCATCAAGGAAGGGATGAAGCGGTTAGCAGTTCCCAAGGTCGGCGCTGTTTTTGAAGAATTGGGCTTTACTTACATGGGTCCAGTTGATGGGCATAATTTAGAGGAATTAATTGCCACATTCCAACAAGCACACCAAATTACTGGCCCGGTTTTGGTTCATGTAGTCACAACTAAGGGTAAAGGCTATGAACTAGCAGAAAAAGATCAAGTCGGCTACCACGCTCAAACTCCCTTTAATTTGGCTACTGGTAAAGCGATTCCTTCTAGTAAACCTAAACCTCCTGCTTACGCTAAGGTCTTTTCTCATACTTTAGTAACACTGGCGGAACAAAATCCTAAAATTGTCGGTATCACAGCCGCAATGGCTACTGGTACAGGCTTAGATAAACTACAAGCTAAATTACCTAATCAGTATATTGATGTGGGTATTGCTGAACAACACGCCATTACTTTGGCTGCTGGTTTAGCCTGTGAAGGTATGCGTCCTGTGGCTGCTATTTATTCCACTTTCTTGCAACGTGCCTTTGACCAAATTATTCACGATGTTTGCATTCAAAATCTACCTGTATTCTTCTGTTTAGATCGGGCGGGGATTGTTGGGGCTGATGGTCCGACTCACCAAGGGATGTATGATATTGCTTATCTGCGTTGTATCCCGAATATTGTGGTCATGGCTCCCAAGGATGAGGCGGAATTACAACGGATGGTTGTAACTGGGATTAATTACACAGATGGACCTATTGCTATGCGGTTCCCTCGTGGCAATGGTCACGGTGTCCCCTTAATGGAGGAAGGCTGGGAATCGTTGGAAATCGGGAAGGGGGAAATTCTTCGTCAAGGGGATGATGTGTTGATTGTTGGCTATGGTACGATGGTTTACCCAGCAATGCAAGCGGCGGAAATTCTCAGCGAACATGGGATTGAAGCAACTGTAATTAATGCTCGTTTTGTTAAGCCTTTGGATACTGAGTTGATTTTACCTTTGGCTAAACAAATTGGTCGGGTTGTGACTTTGGAGGAAGGTTGTTTAATGGGTGGTTTTGGTTCTGCTGTGGCTGAGGCTTTACTTGATGCTGATATTGTTGTCCCTGTGAAGCGGATTGGTGTCCCTGATATTTTGGTAGATCATGCTACGCCGGATCAATCTTTTGCAGCATTGGGTTTGAGTAGTCCTCAAATTGCGGAAACTGTTTTACAAGCTTTTTTTAAGAAGGAATTAGCTGGTGTGAAATAGTTTTTATGCTCTGAATCAGGATTTTCAGGATTTGAGGATTTTCAAGATTTAATTATTTGGCGTTGGTAGATAAAAGTATAAATTCGTCTCACGCAAAGGCGCAAAGAGTAAGAGTTTGAAAAATGGAATTTTTGATGTTTATACCTCAATTTAACAACGCCAATTATTTTATATGGATTTCCTTATCCTGTTTATCCTTTTATCTTGGGTATCCTGATTTGGGAACAGGGAACTTTATACTAAAAACGGTTTTAGTTTTATATGGCTAACACTACGCTACCAGCAAACCCTACATAAATAAATGCTGACAATTCAAACCCCTCTCCACGACTGGAAAGGGGTTAATTGTTACTACTGAAAATTCAATTCCAGCAATACTTAATAAGCGTTTTGTAACTCGTAAAAATCAGGTGAGATGTAATCCTTTCGTAAGGGCCAACCTACCCAATCTTCTGGCATCAAAATCCGTTTCAAGTTAGGATGACCTTCATAGATGATGCCATACATATCATAGGTTTCCCGTTCTTGCCAGTCTGCTGTTTTCCAAATCCAGTAAACTGAAGGTACAGAGGGATTTTCTCTGGGTAAAAACACTTTCACCCTGATTTCTTCAGGACGGTCAGCATTATCACTAACTTTGAGTAAATGATAAACACTTACCAATTCTTCTCCTGCACCTAAGTCAATACCGCCCTGAAATTGCAGATAATTAAACCCATAGGCGTACAAAGCTGTAGAGATGGGAAGTAGAAAATTTGCAGGGACTTTAATTATTTCTACTCCGTTAGCGTCAAGTTCTACAAACTCATGGAAAAAGCCATTTTCCGCTAACCATTGGGAAACTTTACCGGGTTGAATTAAAGCTGATTCCGCTACGGGAACTGGTTTCGATTCTTCTTCAGCCACGTGCTTGTTCCTCCTTCTGTGTCTTTGCTGTCAACAGTCCTGGGGGTACAGCCATACCAATTGCTTCGGTTAGTTCCTTGGGCGGGTTAAAGCGAGTATCTGACTGCATATACTTACCCGTTAATATGTCGGGAACTGGTTTCATATTATGAGTTGTACTGTAGTAACGGTGGACTTGCTTGATGTTATCCCGTTCCTGCATGGACTCGTTGGCAATTTTCTTCCGCAGTTTAATAATTGCGTCAATAATCGCTTCTGGACGGGGCGGACAGCCAGGCAAATACACATCTACAGGAATTAGCTTATCAACTCCGCGCACTGCTGTCGGGGAGTCAACGCTAAACATTCCCCCAGTGATTGTACAAGCACCCATAGCAATCACATACTTGGGTTCGGGCATTTGTTCATAAAGACGCACCAATTGGGGAGCCATCTTCATGGTAATTGTCCCGGCAGTGATGATTAAATCGGCTTGTCGGGGGCTGCAACGGGGAATTAACCCAAAACGGTCAAAGTCGAAGCGAGAGCCGATTAATGCCGCAAATTCAATGAAGCAACAAGCTGTACCAAATAGTAAAGGCCACAAGCTAGAAAGCCGCGCCCAGTTGTAAAGGTCATCAACGGTGGTTAAAATCACGTTTTCTGACAGTTCGTGGGTGACTGTAGGACGTTGAATGGGGTTGATGATTTTTTCTGTGTCCTGGGTGATGATATGAGAATTTAAGACCATTCCAAAGCTCCTTTCCGCCATGCGTAAACTAAGGCGATGATAAGAATCGAAATAAAGACTAGGGCTTCGATAAATGCCAATAAACCCAAACGGTTAAATGCAACTGCCCAAGGATACAAAAATACTGTTTCTACGTCAAAAACAACGAAGACTAGAGCAAACATATAGTAGCGAATGTTGAACTGAATCCAAGCTCCGCCAGTAGGTTCTAGTCCGCATTCGTAGGTAGTGCGTCTTTCTAGACTGTTCCCACTGGGTCTAAGAATTTTTGAGGCTGACAGTGCTAGGACTGGTACTAGGCTACACAGGATGAAAAAGCCTAGAAGGTACTCGTAACCGCTAAGAACAAACACAATGTTTTTCTACCGCTAATGGTGTAAGGTAATAAGCTATCAGTTATCAGTTTTATGGCTTGATAGGTGGCAACTGACAAGTGTTCAGTGAAATATATGGATAATGTTCTTTTACATTATATCTTTTAGGGTTTTCTGAAATCTGGGCAACAGAGTAGATCCTTGTATTTGAATCCTTTTGATTAGTGATAGAAAAGTCCAACAATTATGTCATAATTTGTAACGTATATTTAACAATTCCCCTAAAGCGAGACTAAAAGCCATGAGTGAACAAGCTGAACAAGCTATGGAAACTCCAGTGTTAGACCGCTATGAGTGTCGCTCTTGCGGCTATGTTTATGAACCTGAGAAGGGAGACGATAAAAGTGATGTTCCCCCAGGAACACTTTTTGCGGAACTACCGACAAATTGGCGTTGTCCAGTTTGCATAGCCAAGAAAACTGCTTTTGCGAATATTGGACCGGCGGGTACTGCCTCTGGTTTCAAGGAGAATTTGGGTTACGGTTTAGGTGGTAATAAGCTGACACCAACTCAAAAGAACATTTTGATTTTTGGGGCTTTGGCTCTGGGATTCTTGTTTTTCATTAGCCTTTACGGACTACAGTAAAAACAGCTATCTTTATTTACGAGCAACAGGGAACAGGGAACGGGGAACGGGGAACAGGAAGAACTTCTCTTTGCAGGGAATTCGACAAAAATCTACCAAATTTAGGAAAACCTCAGTAATACTGATGCACTCAATTGTAAAAAAGTGGCAAAAGTTTGTTGCCGCATTAATAGTAGTTATCGCTTGTATTGGGTGTAGTAGTGTTTCTTCTCTTAGCTACAATCCCTGGCAAGTGATTAATGTTCCCACGGATGCAAAGTTGTTAGATATTGGCTTTACTGGTAACTCTCAACATGGTTATTTGGTGGGTGGTAATGCCACTCTCTTGGAAACTAATGATGGTGGTGAGACTTGGCAACCGCTAAAATTAGAGTTGGATGATCCTCGATATCGGTTTAACTCGGTGAGTTTCTCTGGTCAGGAAGGTTGGATTGCCGGAGAACCTTCTCTGCTACTCCACACTACTGATGAGGGTAAGTCTTGGTCACGGATTTCTTTAAGCGAAAAGTTACCTGGTAATCCAATTGCCATTACAGCACTAGCTGAAAATAAGGCGGAAATGGCTACTGATGTTGGGGCAATTTATCAAACGATAGATGGTGGTCAAAACTGGAAAGCTAATTTGGAAGCCGCAGTTGGTGTGGTGAGAAACCTAGAGCGATCGCCCGATGGTAAGTATATCGCTGTTTCTGCGAAAGGGAGTTTTTACTCCACTTGGGAACCTGGTCAAGATGCTTGGCAACCCCACAACCGCAATAGTTCCCGTCGTTTGGAAAATATGGGTTTTACTAACGATGGACAAATGTGGTTGTTAGCACGGGGTGGTCAGGTGCAGTTTAGTGATCCGACAAAACCTGAAGAGTGGTTAGAGGGGGAATATCCAGAGTTATCTACAAGTTGGGGTTTACTGGATTTAGCTTATCGGACACCTGAAGAAATTTGGGTCGGTGGTGGTAGCGGTAATTTACTCCGCAGCACTGATGGTGGTAAAACTTGGGAAAAAGACCGTGATGTAGAAACAGTTGCAGCTAATCTTTACAAAATTGTATTTTTTAGCCCTGATCAAGGCTTTATCATTGGCGATCGCGGTGTTTTACTCAAATATAACCCCAAACCAGAGGCAACAACAGCCCCAGCGGCTTAATTACACCCAACTATGGATGTATTCGCCAGAAGAAAGTTGTAAGTTGTAACTCTGTCTAAACTTTGTAGGATAATAAACTCAATAATAGTTTTTGATAAGGGAGTGAAATAAATGGCAGGTACCACTGGAGAACGTCCGTTTGCTGACATCGTTACCAGTATTCGTTACTGGGTAATTCACAGCATCACCATTCCCGCATTGTTTGTCGCTGGTTGGTTATTTGTCAGCACTGGTCTGGCTTATGATGTGTTTGGTACACCTCGTCCTAATGAGTATTTTACTCAAGTCCGTCAAGAAGTGCCAATTGTAAGTGATCGTTTTGACGCAAAAAAACAAGTAGAAACATTTATTGGAAAGTAATTTGAGATCATGACTAGCGGTAATAACATCAATCAACCAGTTACCTATCCCATTTTTACAGTCAGATGGATCGCGGTGCATACCTTAGCTGTCCCTACTGTATTCTTTTTGGGCGCGATCGCCTCAATGCAGTTTATCCAACGCTAGGAGTTAATCATGGAAAGAACGCCTAATCCCAATCAACAACCGGTTGAATTAAACCGTACCTCTCTCTATCTTGGACTACTATTAGTCTTCGTTCTGGGAATTCTATTTTCCAGTTACTTCTTTAACTAACTGGACTTTTTAACGTCAGTTGCTAGTTAGGTAATAGGTAATAGGTAATTGGTAATAGGTAATTGGTAATTGGTAATAGGTAATTGGTAATAGGTAATTGGTAATTGGTAATTGGTAATAGGTTACAGAAAGAATATTCTCAACTGACAACTGACAACCGACAACCGACAACTGACAACCGACAACCGACAACCGACAACCGACAACTGACAACCGACAACTGACAACCGACAACTGACAACCGACAACTGACGACTGACGACTGACAACCGACAACTGACGACTGACAATTGACAATTTTTGTAAGTGAGGAAAAAACTGTGTCTGGAAGTGGAAGAATTCCTCTGTGGGTCGTCGCTACGATCGCAGGATTAGGTGTAATAACTGTTGTAGGTATTTTCTTTTATGGATCTTACTCAGGAATTGGTTCTTCAATGTAATCCCATAGCAGGGAACAGAGAATAGGGAATAGGGAACAGGCAGTTTGAAAGTCTTTTGTGTTATGACTTTTTTCACCAATTTCTGTCCTCACCTACCTGGTAACTACTATTCTGGAAGAAGATAGCAATTAAAAATACAAAAAACTGGATTTTTGCTTGATTATCATTTCTGAACTTATTCTGCAAAAATCGCTATAAAAACCGCCTAAATCGTTGATTTAGGCGGTTTTGTTTGTAAATAAGTAATTGGCGAAAAAATCAAGTAACCGAACGTGAATTCGGTGAACCCCAACCCCTCTCCGTGTCGAACTCACGTTAACCAATTACCCATACTCTAATTAAGCAATATCTTCGCTTTCAATGTATGAAAACAAAAATGCGAAAATAACTGCTGGTAAAACCAAGCCAGTTAGGGGAACGAGGATAGAGGGTAAAAAGGAGGAATAAGCCAAAATAGTAGGCAAAAATGAACTTGACATAGAATTAGAGTCCTGTAAAGTCTTACTACAATTCAAATTGAGCTTACTGCAAAACCCTCCCTAATTTGCCAAATTATCAAGATTTTTAACACAGCTTTTTACATTCCCAACATTTCATCCAGTTCTATGGTTGGTAAATTAGGGGGAATTACTGACTTAACAATGGTGAATTTGTCACTTTCCTGCTGAGTAGTCTGATCAAGAGCGATCGCCGATAAGCGAATTTCTAAGCAGCCAAAAGGAACTTTGAGGTAAATTGCCGTTTCTTCTTCTCCCCAAGCATTAGAACGTAAATCTGATAGAATATGTGGTCCATCCAGGAGACTCCGAGTTTGGTAATCTTCCACCCATAACTTAATAGCTAACGCAGATGAAACTTCGGGTATTGTTACACGCACCATTACAGATGTACCCGCAACAAGTTCACCCTCTGGTAAAGACAATTGGGGAGTTGGTAAAGACTCCATGATCACGCCAGATTTCTCCGGTGTAGCTTTATCCTCCGAGACAAGAGAATAATTATGATCCTCTATCACTTCATCACCCAAATTATCCCCATCCTCTGTCACCACCAGATTATCTATAACTATTTCTTGAGACAACCATCCCGGCTGGGTTGTGATTGGACTGGTGATAGTGACTATTTCCGGTTCATTAAGTTCTAAAAGAAGATTGTCAGCAAGAGAATCTACCTGAGTTGCTATTTCCTCATCAGCATCATTGTCTAAGGATTCTTCAGAACCAGCTTCAATTAACAAGTATCCTTGACTGTCCACCCATTGTTGTAAGAGAGAGGAATCCTCCTGAGAATCAACCACATTCAATTCCTCATCCTGGGGAATTAAGTAATTTTCCTGAGAATCAACCACATTCAATTCCTCATCTGCGATCGCAAACTCCTGCTGTAAGCAGTTCCCCTCCGCCACAATTCCCGCGATTAATTCCGCATAGGATGTGTCCTCCAGGATAGACTCATCAATTGGTGATTTCAATATTTTTACTGATGAAGTTCCTAAAGTCGGTAAAATTGGAGATTTATTCAGAGGTGCTAATTCTTTCTCAACAACATCTAACTGATCAGTGACTGTTTCCCCTGGAGTCCGCTTAACCTGCAACCGTTTCAAGTAAGGTAAAGTAGCATGGACTGGTTTAATTACCAACTTTTTCAAATCAATTGGATGAATAGCCAGGGTTTTTGCCAGAGAGTTTGGTGGCGAATCAGTAGTAATCTCAGGTGTGGGATTTTGAGGTAAATTTGGTAATTGTGGTGAAAAAACTTTCAAGGATACCAGAGGTTTAATCTGGGGTGGCAAAGGTTGGTTTGGAGAGGGCTTTAAAATGTGAAACTGGGCTAAATTTGGCGTTTTAGCCACATTAAAAAGTTCTAATCGAATCTTGATAGAGGGCTTAGGCTTAATCGGTGAATTTATTTCTGGTAAAGCGTAACTGGAATGGGATGGGAAAGTTTGTCGTGCTAGTAATTCAGTGACATTGGCTGTAATCGTGAAGGTATGATTAGCCAAAAGAATGATCTCACCAACATCAGTTAATGCACCATATAAATTAATATCTGCTAAAAGTAACTTAGATTCACAGTTGAGGGGAATATTAATCAAACTGCTAAAACCAAAAGGTAAGACTTGATTTGTTAATGGCTGCTGAATCCGGTTGATAACTTTTGATTCTAAGGGCGATCGCAATGCAATTTCTAGCCGGAGTTGGTAAAGTCCCCCCAGAGAAAATCCTTCATCTTCCAGATTCTCTATTTCATTTACTTCCACATCACCATGAATCGTAAAATTGTCCCCCCAACGAACAATATAAGTATCTTGATCTAAACTCAGATTCAGTAGTAGAGGTGGTGGTAAAATCGGCGCATTTTCAATAGTCTCCTCATCTAGTAAGGGTTCATCTTCAGGTAAAGCTAAATCTAATAAGTTTTGTAAAATCTGCTCAGTTGTTTCCCCCTTAAACCAGACGGGAGTACCGTGATTCATCACAATACTGACTTCAGTATCAGCATCAGTCGCCACAGCCAGATCACCTTCCTCAACCAGTTGAGGAGGCAGTGTAGGGCTAGTTTCTAGGGGTGATACCTGAATAATGAGGGTACGTTGCCAGGACTGACCCAGCATATCTGACATAATATCCCCAGAGCAGCGTAATTCCCAAATCCCTGGTTTAAAGTGGGTAAAAGGAATTACAGCCATCAGTCCTTCACTATTAGTCCGGCGCGATCGCTTCAGAAGTCTCCGCTTCGGCGGAACTTCTTCAGTAGATATATGGGTAACTCGCACATCAACATCCGTATTATTTAGACCAGAACGAGCCAAAACTCGGTAATTACCTGCCCAAATCTCCAAATTTGACGACTCCAACGTGCGCCAAGTATGATCCCCCTGTTTCTGTATCAGAAATTGCCAGTTTTCCATTATAAATAACGCCTAAACCGAAGAGCAGCCAATAAATATTTTGCATTAACCTGCTTGTCAGTTTAACCTAGCTATCTTTTCTTAACCTACTTATAGCGATTTTGATAATAAGCCACTATCTGCTTAAACTTTTCCCGACTTTCCGCATCAGCAGTTGGTGTCCATGAAACCCATAAGCCAGAAACTTGACTTTGGTTGTAATCAAACTCCACAGATGTTTGGGAAATTAGTCCCACTTCCACACCTACCACCTGACGAAGATGCGCCGCCACTTCCCGATATACAGCCAAAGGTAAACCAGCAAATGTTATTTGCTCTTGTAAATTCATAGCTATGAAGCCACCCCCACAAGATTTCCCATCGGCTTCACCATCGAAATAGGATTACCCACAGAAGCTGTAGTAGCTGGTTTAGATACTTTAACTGGTTGTTCCCCTACTTGTTTAGCAACTTCCACACCGTACTGTTCCAAAATCACAGTCGGATTAGAGCCTTTGCCCATTTCAATCCGTTTTACCAACACCCCATTCACCAGTCTTTGTCCTGGTTGTACATATCTACTATTTGGCTCATCCGGTACTTGTACAATTGCTTGAGGTACTTTACCAATTAAAATTACACCAGTCACAATCACACCTTTAGCCGTTTCTGGTTGTGGTGCTGGTGGTAATATCGTCTTCAGTTTAGGAGACGGTACAGATCCAGCCAAAACCGTAGGTAAAACTGGTCTGATCAAGGGTTTTCGGGCGATCTGTAATGGCTTCTTCGGTAACAAAATTACGGGTTTAGTTGCTATTGTTTTTATTGGTTTCGGCTGAGTTGCTGTAGGTAAAGGGGGTAATTTAGGAACAGCAATTTTCTCCCCAGGGAGCTTAGTTGTTGTCACACCTGTTGACTCTACAATTTGCCCAAAAGGATCAGTTCTTCCTCTCTGTACCACCAACAAACGCTCCGTACCATTTGTTGGTTGAATCAAACTGTCAACTGAACCAGGACTCACGGGTAGTTTACTAGATACAAGAGGATTATTAAAAGGTTGAGTCAAAGACGGTAGCTGTGCCGGCTTCGGAGTAGTTGCTTGAAGACTAAGATTTGATTGAGGACTGGCAGGATTAGTAGCTGTTGGTGGTTCACCTACAGTACATCCAGTAAGTACCAAGGTTGTTAAAATAGCTGCGGCAGCAATATGGGAATTTTTACTCATTAGCTGTTCTTGAAAACTATAGGAAAGTTTGTTTATAGGAATATAATGTTGCTGATCAGCCCTTATTTTAGACCACAGGCTTAATTCTGTCTTCTTTATAACCTAAATTTTGGTATTTCGGAATCCCATTCCATAACTAATCTTCTGCCGCACCAAGCATAATCTTTTTCAACAAGTCTAAGCCTTTCTTGACTTGGCGAGAAACTGTGACAACACTAATATCTAAGTGTGCTGCTACTTATTTTTGAGTTAAATCGTACAAGAACACACACTCAACAACCTCACGAGTCCGTTTTTCTAACTTAATCAGAGCTTGTTGTAAACGAATTTGGTCTTCTTGAGCTAGTTGAAAACTGCGATATTTAGTATCTGGAACTAACTCACCCAAACAAGTAGAACCTTCTTCCCCATCTTGTATAGGTACATCCAAACTTAAAGGGGCGCGATTAATCCATGCTAATTTAATTTCTTGCCATTCACTCAGAGAAATTTGCAATGCCACAGCTAATTCCCTATCAGTAGGTTGGCGATTATATTGTTCACGGAGAGAACGAGAAAGCCCAACAGCTTGTTGTTGTAGTGCTAACCACCGTCTGGGTATTCTTACAGTTACACCTTTATCTCGCAGATAGTGTTGAATTTCACCCCGAATATAGGGCATCGCATAGGAACTAAAAGCATTGCCCTTAGTAAGTTCAAATTTCTCAATTGCTTTAATTAAGCCTATACAGCCTACTTGAATAAGATCCTCATAGCTCTCATCGCACTGATTAATCCAATAATACGCTTCCTTTCTGACTAGTCCTAAATTGAGTTGTACTAGCTGATTGCGGACTCTTTCAGAACGGGATTGTTGATACTCCCCCAACAACTGTGAAATTTTATGTTTGAGTTCATTATTATTTGTTTCGTTTGTAGTTGTATTAGTCATAGCAGTTTGATTTTTAAACAAGTAAATTGGGTATATAGTTGCTTTTAAACTAGTAGTTCGTCAAATTTATTTTGACGGGTAATGATCGGAAAAAACTTCTGTTCTTCCCTCCCCTGCCCCCGGTGCCTCTCTTCTCCCCCTGCTTGCC
>NZ_JADEWA010000211.1:0-8845 GCF_015207865.1 Dolichospermum sp. LEGE 00246 | reverse complement strand
TTATATAATAATTATGTTACTACCAAAAGCATAGTTTTAAAAGTAGTTTACCCCAAAAATTAAACTAATGTTACAGTCAATCGAAGGCATTTACAAAGACGGGAAAATTGAGCTAACCGAAACTCCAACAGGCATAAATACAGCGCGAGTAATTGTAACTTTTCTCGATACCAATGCTTCCGTAGATTTGTCATCTCGCGGAATTAATGAAGAACAAGCCGCAAAATTAAGAGCTAGATTACAATGTTTTGCACAAGATTGGGATCAACCAGAGATGGAAGTTTACGATGCCTTATAATCGTGGTTCAGTAGTGCTGGTTTTGTTCCCAGACTCAAACTTAAAAACTGCTAAACGTCGTCCTGCTTTAGTTGTTCAATCTAACAATATTGGTACTGGTTTATCGCAAACTATTATAGCTATGATTACTAGTAATGTTTCCCGTGCTGGACACCCTAGCAGAGTATTTGTGAATATAGCAACACCAGAAGGAAAACAAACAGGATTAATTACTGATTCTGTGATTATGACAGATAATCTAGCAACTGTTTTAGATACAGAAATTGATAAAGTTATTGGTTTTTGGTCAGAAATGTCTTTAGTAGATGCAGCACTCAGACATACATTAGAAATTTAACTTGGTGTTTTGTCTAAAATCGCAATTTGCGTCAACTTCTGACAATTACTTTACCTGATGCTTTGGAACAATTACAGCAAGGAGAAATGATTGTGGAAATTAGTAATAGTAGGTAAATAATTACTTTATCTCAAAGCGATCGCACTAATTCAATTTAACCAACCAAAAAGTTAGATATTTCCGCATATTTTCGGTTTTTGCTTCTGTAATGGATGATATCAAAAATGCGTACAAAATAATACATGATAACATTATTATTCCCGCACTGAGATATATCATATTTGGCTGCCAACGTTGATTATGAATAAACCATGCTTGGCAGAAAACTAGCAATGGAAGATGTACAAGATTGAAAACCTTTAATTGCCGGAAATAATTTCAAATATTTCATTAGATCCTCCGATAGTTATTTTTAGATCCCCGACTTATCTAAGAAGTCGGGGATCTGGTTGTTCAGTATTTAACCTTGCGCTACAGGTTCTTTAGCCAAAAACTTCTCCAATTCAGTCAAAGCATCAGCATCAACCTTAGTCTGCATTGGACAGAACTTAGGACCACACATGGAACAAAACTCAGCAGTTTTATAGATATCTGCTGGTAAAGTTTCGTCGTGATATTCCTTCGCTCTTTCTGGGTCTAAAGATAACTCAAATTGACGATTCCAGTCGAAATTATAGCGAGCTTTAGAAAGTTCATCATCCCTATCTCTAGCACCAGGGCGATGTCTAGCAATATCCGCTGCATGAGCCGCAATTTTATAAGCAATTAAGCCATTACGCACATCTTCAGCATTAGGTAAACCTAAATGTTCTTTAGGAGTCACATAACACAACATCGCTGTCCCGTACCAACCCGCCATAGCTGCCCCAATGGCGGACGTAATATGGTCGTAACCAGGCGCGATATCTGTCACCAAAGGACCAAGAACATAAAAAGGTGCTTCCGAACACTCTTCCATTTGCTTGCGGACATTAAACTCAATTTGATCCATAGGAACGTGACCCGGACCTTCCACCATTACCTGGACATCATGTTCCCAAGCTTTGCGGGTGAGATTTCCCAGAGTTTTCAGTTCTGCCAACTGAGCTTCATCTGAGGCATCATGGGTACATCCGGGGCGCAGGGAGTCGCCCAAACTGAAAGAAACATCATATCTTTTAAAAATCTCAATGATGTCGTTGAAATGGGTATAGAGGGGGTTTTGTTTGTGGTGATGCAACATCCACCGCGCCAAAATTCCGCCACCACGAGAAACAATCCCTGTAATCCGGTTTCTCACTAAAGGTAAATGTTCAATCAAAATTCCCGCGTGGATAGTTTGATAGTCTACCCCTTGCTGGGCGTGTTTTTCGATGATGTGCAGAAAGTCATCAGCAGTGAGATTTTCAATTGTGCCGTGAACACTTTCTAAAGCTTGGTAAACTGGAACAGTCCCAATGGGAACAGGTGAAGCATTGATAATTGCGGTACGAATTTCATCTAAATTACCGCCACCTGTGGATAAATCCATAACGGTATCAGCACCGTATTTTACCGCCAGGTTGAGTTTATCAACTTCTTCCTGCAAGTTGGAAGAATTGGGAGAAGCACCGATATTGGCGTTAACTTTGCACTTAGAAGCGATACCAATAGCCATTGGTTCTAAGTTAGTGTGATTAATATTCGCAGGGATAATCATCCGTCCCCGTGCAACTTCGGCGCGAATAAGTTCAGGCGGTAGGTTCTCCCGCTTGGCTACGTATTGCATTTCTTCTGTGATTACACCCTGACGAGCGTAGTGCATTTGCGATACGTTCTCTTGTCCACGTCTCTTGGCTACCCATTCTGTACGCATATCCAAATTCCTCAATAAACAGCTTCCCTCCGCTGGTATTATCCAGACTCAGGTGTTAAGGGTTTGATCTCAGCTTGTTTTCCCAAGCACCCCTAGCATGGTGTAGATTGTAGCATTTTGGTGATGATTGGAGGGAGGGGGATGATAAATCGTGAAGATATGGGGAAAGGAGGATTTGTAGTTGGTTACACAAACCGCCTATGGTTGAAACCCCAGGCTAATAGCGAAAGTCCGTTAAAACGGACTCATATCTTTTCTTTTTTCAGTCGTCTTGAGACGACTTTTGTTATTAGCCTTGCACTTCAGTGCTAGGCGGGTAAGTTAGCAATAGTTTCTAATTAAGGCTTTGGCATTTTCGCGTTTTTCGCCTGTGAATAAATTAAATATTACTTCTTCATTTTGATAGTAAAGATGTAATAATCCAAAGTCTTTAATTCTTGAATAAATTAGGGGAACTCCTGCTAAGGTTAGTAAATGTAATTTTTTATTATCACGCTCTCTTGCGTCATGAGAATCATGATATGTAGATTGAAATTCCACAACTAAACAAGGTTTATAGTCTTTGTTTGTGATCAGAGCGTCTACACTGGAACTAAAGAAGAAGTTTCTGAGTTTAATATCAAGGCTGCTACCTAATTCACAAAATGAGCATAAGCTTACCTGTGTATGAATTTTATAATTTTCATCTATGCAGGTTTGCAGAAACTCTAGCATTCTTTCTTCGTAAGGATTAACAAGTCTTTTGGGTTTTACAGACATTAGTTTTTCTCCATTAATATTTTTGCAAAGTGGTAAATAAATTCTTCTAAAACTTCTCTTAATTTAATTTTGGTTTGCCAAGTATAAGGAAAAAGTTGATCTTCTTCTAAATGTACCCAGATTCCTCTTTCTTCAAAACCTATAGGAGGTTCATAATCAACAACGGTTTTAAAATAACCAATGACTTGATCATTTGTCCAGAATCCTTCATTAGCTATTTCTTCTAAAAAAAGGTCTGAATTACTTGGTAAAACCCAATATTGATCTATGAAAGGATATTTACATTCATAATATGTTATATTTAAACACAGTAAATATGGTTCCCATATATCACGAGGTAAAGAAATATATAAACCATCTTTTCTCTGTGTGAAAATTAACTGATAGCGTTTAGAACCTTTTCCAGGATTTTTAATTCGATAACCTATATATTGAGATGTTCGCTTCTCTTCAAACTTCTCATAAAAACCCAGTTTAGCTAACATACTGATAGCTAAAGACAGCAAATCTTCCCCACCTTCAATTACCTGAATATTTGTTGAAACCAAACGAGGAACGCCGTTTTCAACCTCAAAGCGTTGGATGACATCGTAGATAATTTTTGACATTGCTTTTTTCCAAAAATCTTCTTTAAGGTTCATGGAAATATCTTAACCCCTATTTTCTAAAATTACAAGAGTCTTGGCTAAGGTTTTTGGATTTTATGGAAAAGGCTAATTTTCGGGCTTTTTCTTCAGAACACAGTACACATTTCTTATTAGTGTGTAAGAAGAAGTTATAATGAATACGAACCACAGAGACGCAGAGGACACAGAGGTAAGAGGTTTGGTAGAGGTGATAATTGGGTTAATTTGGTAATTAGTTGTTTTTGCAAGGATTATGTGATGAAAACGAACCGCAGAGGCGCAGAGGACGCAGAGGGAAGAGAGTTAGGAGAGGAGATGAGTTGGCTTACAGGGGAGGTTATTGGGGCTGCTATTGAGGTACACCGGGTTTTAGGTCCTGGGTTTTTGGAGGAGGTGTATAAGGAGGCACTGGTTGTTGAATTTATGATTCGGGGTATACATCATGAGGTTGAAAAGTCAATAAGCTTGACATATAAAGGACATGATGTAGGTAGAGGTAGATTAGATTTTTTAGTTGCAGACTGTTTAGTTGTAGAATTAAAAGCTGTGCAAACCCTAGCCCCCATTCACGAAGCTCAACTTCTCTCCTACCTCAAAATAACCAAGCGCACTTTAGGACTCCTCATCAACTTTAACGTTCCCCTCCTCAAAGACGGTATCAAACGCATAGCCCTCTCTCTCTAACTCTTCCCTCTGTGTACTCTGCGCCTCTGCGGTTCGTTAATTCCTCCATAACCGCATCAACACACCGAAAATCATGTATTTTTGTAAATGTGGCGAAAACCTCCGGCAATATCGCTAAACAAAGATCACAAACTGCGATAATTTAAGAACAGCTTTTGGATTCATCCATGTACCGTGAGACAACCGGGAAGTTATCCAGCATCGGATAACAGCTTGGGTAATTATTTGTGGCAAGCACACGAGTAATTATGAACTGTCAACCCTGTAATTAGACTAATCTAAACCAGGCAAGTTCAAACCAGGAATCCTTCGCCTGTAAAGGTTTAGGAATGTCTAAAAAAATTTAAAAAAGCTTTGGCAACTAATTCTTAGGTGAACTATGGCACAACGGACTAGGTTGGGAGATATTCTCAGACCCTTAAATGCTGAGTATGGTAAGGTATCCCCAGGTTGGGGAACAACACCTTTAATGGGTGTGTTTATGGGTTTATTTCTGGTATTTCTGCTAATTATTCTCCAAGTTTATAACAAGTCTCTGTTAATTCAGGATGTGGTTGTGGATTGGCGTAGTTTAGGCGGCTAATGGCTATCCAGTCATCAAGCTAACATGATTACCTACCCGGCTTGTCCGGGTTTTTTTATGATTCAAAAAAAATGCCTAAAAATAGCGATAAAATTAATCTAGATCCCAAAGCTATAAGGTAGTTGTGGCGGTTTTTCTGTATACAGGAGAGAGAAGAATGAATATATTTGGTATCGGCTTACCAGAAATGGGTGTCATTATGGTAGTTGCATTATTAATCTTTGGACCGAAGAAGTTACCAGAAATTGGTCGCAGTTTGGGGAAAACCATTCGCAGTTTTCAAGAAGCCTCTAATGAATTTCAAAGCGAGTTTAAAAAAGAATCTGAACAATTAAAAGAAACTGTGCAAACAACCGCTGAATTAGAACATAAACACATTGAAGCTGGAAAAAACCAGCCAGAAAATATATAAGGATGAAAGATGAACAAGTAAAACCAATGGTTTTGGTAATTCCCCAGCTAATTGTTGGACTGGGAAATCCAGAGCCTAAATATGATCAAACTCGTCATAATATTGGCTTTGCAGCTATAGATACCCTAGCTCGCGCTTGGCAAATCTCTCTAGCTGAAAATCGCAAGTTTCAAGGACAGTTTGGTGAAGGGAATGCAGCCGGTAAGGGTAAAGTCCGCTTGCTCAAACCCTTAACCTATATGAATCTTTCAGGACAAGCTATTCAAGCTGTGACAAATTGGTACAAAATACCGCCTGAATCAGTATTAGTAATTTATGACGATTTAGATTTACCTTTGGGCAAAACTCGCTTACGTTTATCCGGTTCTGCGGGTGGACATAATGGCATGAAAAGCATTATTTCTCATCTAAATACCCAAAATTTCCCCAGATTGCGAATTGGCATAGGTAAACCAAAGGGCGCAATAGATGGAGATAATTCTCATACTGTTTCTCATGTTTTGGGACGATTTTCCGCCGCTGAGAATAAAGTTATGTCTCAGGTTTTAAACTTTGTTGTCGAGTGTGGAGAATTTAGTTTCAAACAGGGAGTAGAAAAGGCAATGAATCTTTGCAATACCCAGAATTTTACTGGTATTGATTCTTGATGAGGGGTTGCTTGTTCACGGAAGGAGTTAGGAATCCTGACTCCTGACTTCTGGGACAATGTGCGATTAGTTAAATTTTGTAATATTCTATAAATATGGCTTTCATAATATGTATCTAAATTTATGGACTTAGAACCCGCTACGGTGCTTGGAATTGCCTTTTGCTCGGCATTGGTTGCTATTACTGGTATGGCAATTTATACATCTTTTGGACCTCCAAGTCAGGAATTAGATGATCCTTTTGATGATCACGATGATTAATAGGGTTATTAATTTAACATGATGGATCATGGTGGGCAATGCCCACCCTAACGAGCTAGGATGTATATAAACTTGATTTACTTACTTTTTGTTTCAGCATAAGCCGCATAAACACTCTTGACATTATACCAATTCAAGAAAATCCGGGCAATTTCCAAAGCCAATTGCGGTTTACCAATATTAATTACCCATTGTAAGAACGGAGACATAGTTCTTTCATTCAATAATCCGTTTACAGAAAGAATCCCCCATAGTAGACGATGAAACCAGGTCATTTGAATCATCATTTTTACTTCCCAAGTAGGATGTTTTTGATAAAACAAAACTCCCATGCGTCCCCGTTGAATTTCTTGATCAATTAACTTGGGAATTTGCTGTAAAGTAAATGGTGGATGCCAGTGATACCCAACAGCTTCAGGACATTTAATTAATTTTAAACCCAAGTTTTTTAACCTAACACCTAATTCTAAATCTTCCCAACCATAAAGTTGAAAACCATTATCAAATAACCCAGCTTCTTCTAACCAATGTTTGGGAATAGCCACGTTACCCGTAGCAAAGAAAGCAGCAGAAAAATCTGTGATTTTATAAGGTTCAGCCGTAGGATTGGCGAAGTTACAAGTATTAATTACAGCACCGTAAGTAAAAAAGCGATCGCATTGTGTACCGGAGGTATCGCTCCTTAATTTCTCCCTTCCCTGTACCAAAGCATTTGTATGAGCTTGGAGGAAATTAGACAAAACCACTAAATCACTATCAATAAAAATAATTGTGTCACCTTGCGCTTTTTCCACCCCTAAATTTCGCGCTGCTGCTGGACCTGCATGATTTTGTTCAAAACAGCGGACGTGGGGAAACTCATCTTTATGTAATGCTAACCAATTCAAAGTACCATCAGTAGAACCATCATCTACTAACACAACTTCATAGTCTTCTATATAAGTTTTATCGCTGAACTCCTGACTCTCCAAAGCGCGGAGGCACTTTTCCAAAATTGGTAAACGATTATATGTAGGAATGACAATACTAAAAAACACAGTTGCACCCAAAAAACTATTACCCATATTTAGGATAAAACAAATATAGCAAAGTCACAGTTGCATAAAAAAATATACGCTAGGCAAGTCAGATATAATAATGACTCATTCTTTGTTTTCCTAAGTGGAGAAATTCATGGGTCGCGCTAAAAAGGTTGTTCTAGCATATTCTGGTGGAGTTGATACTTCTGTTTGCATTCCTTATCTCAAGCAAGAGTGGGGAGTAGAGGAAATAATTACCCTAGCAGCAGATTTAGGTCAGGGAGATGAATTAGAACCAGTTCGAGAAAAAGCTCTTAAATCCGGTGCAAGTGAATCCTTGGTAGCGGATGTTAAGGATATATTTGTTAAAGACTACGCATTTCCGGCGATTCAAGCCAATGCGCTCTATGAAAACCGCTATCCTCTTGGTACAGCCCTGGCTCGTCCCTTGATTGCTAAGATACTGGTAGAGGCGGCTGCAAAATATGGTGCGGATGCGATCGCTCACGGTTGTACAGGCAAAGGCAATGATCAAGTACGCTTTGATGTTTCCTGTACAGCCCTCAACCCTAACCTGAAAATTCTAGCGCCAGCCAGAGAATGGGGCATGAGTCGGGAGCAAACTATCGCCTATGGTGAGAAATTTGGTATTCCTGCACCCGTGAAAAAATCCTCTCCTTTCAGTATAGATAAAAACTTGCTAGGTCGCAGTATTGAAGCTGGTACATTGGAAGACCCAGCAAACGAGCCACCGGAAGAAATTTATGAAATGACCAAAGCCATAGCTGATACTCCCAATGAACCGGAATATCTAGAAATTGGTTTCCAAAAAGGGCTTCCTACCACTATCAATGGCACATCAAAAGAGCCTGTTGAGTTAATTGAACAACTCAATAAAATCGTGGGAAATCATGGTATTGGGCGGATTGACATGATTGAAAACCGCTTAGTAGGCATCAAATCACGGGAAATCTACGAATCACCAGCCATGATAGTTTTGATTAACGCCCACCGTGACTTAGAAAGCCTCACCTTAACAGCCGATGTCACTCAGTACAAACGAGGCATAGAAGAAACCTATACCAAAATTGTATACAACGGACTTTGGTATAGTCCACTCAAAGCAGCCTTAGATGCCTTTATTCAACAAACACAAGAAAGAGTTTCCGGTGTAGTGCGGTTAAAACTTTTCAAAGGTAACGCTGTCATAGTTGGGCGCTGGAGTGATAATACTCTTTACACCCCAGATTTAGCAACTTACGGCGCAGAAGATCAATTTGATCACAGGTCCGCAGAAGGCTTTATTTACGTTTGGGGACTACCTACTCGTATTTGGGCGCAGGGCAACAAGTAAAAGGTAGGGGTGGGGAGTAGGGGGAGTAGGG
>NZ_JADEWA010000210.1:0-8873 GCF_015207865.1 Dolichospermum sp. LEGE 00246 | reverse complement strand
AGTGGGGGGAGTTGGGGAGGAATGTTTTGAGGTTGAAGAATTTCAAATTTACAGACAAGCGGAACTAAACCGCACTACAGCATCACTACTCGCTAATGGGGCAATTTTGATTGTCGGTGAAGAGGGGAGTGGTAAGTCTGTACTGGGTAATGCCGTAGTTGAGAGATTAACTGATGACGGTTTTTTAGTCGCATTTGTTGAACCAACTACTCCCAAACAGATGCTACTAGAAATTGCCCAGCAGTTTGAACTTCCCACAGAAGACATCGAGGGGAAAAATTTGACTATGGATAAATTGAAGAAAGCGATCGCCCAATTCCTCTCAGAGAACACAGCTTTTATTGTTCTCGATGATGCTCAAAACTGCGATATGAAATTTAGGATTTGGCTGAAACAGTTACGCCGTAAGGGTGTACCGATGTTGGTATTGGCAACTGACCCGCCCCGCAGCGACATCTTTATTAATATTCCGAGAATTGAACTGAAACCCTTACCAGAGAAGGCAATCAGACAAATTATGAAAGCAGCAGCGCAAGAAAGAGCGATCGCCTTAACATCTGCCGATTTATCTAAACTTCAGGAACGCGCTGGGGGAAATCCGATGTTAGCAATTAGGGCAATTGAAGAGGAATATCTAGGGTTAGATATTGAAGGTGCAGACCATCGCCGCTATTTTGACATTACGCCATTAATTTTAGTAGTGGGTGTAATCTTTGTAATTATGCGCTTTATTGGTTTGGGAACTAATGACCAAGCACTATATATATTTGGTGGTATTGCTGCGGCTATATTCTTGGGACTTTCCCGATTGCTGTACAGTTTGCCTCAAGAAGAAAGGAGAATTAGATAATGTTGGGAATTTCACATTTACTAATTAGTGGCACTGCATCCAGTTTATTACTGCAAACTGCGGACCCGGTTTTGATTGCTGTTGGTGCAATTGGTGGTTTACTTCCTGATGTTGATGTTTCTACTTCTCCAGCAGGTAAGGTTTTTCCTTGGATAAGTGGCTATTTCCAAGAAACAATGCCCCACCGCAGTATGACTCATTCTATCGTTGCATCGGCTGTTATTGCGATCGCCTCCTATGGAACAGCAATATTTATTCCCCAATTTATTCCTATAGCATCAGCCCTGACAATTGGTTATACCTTTGGCTGGTTTGCAGATTGTTTTACTCGCGGTGGTGTGGAGATGTTTTGGCCTTCATCTGTACGCTGTGTTTGTCCTGGTAATCGGAATCTCAGGTTAAAGACTGGGAGCAATGCTGAATATTTTGTACTTTGTATATTGGTGGCGATCGCATTATCAGCTTTTAGCATCAATAGTAAGGGAGGAATTTTAACCCAATTTAATCGCCTGATTGCTTCTACATCAGGGGTACAGGGTGTGTACAATAGTTCTGGAAGCACTCATAAAATTGTTGCCAATATTAAGGGAGTCAGGGCGGGCGATCGGTCAAAAGTTGATGGCCAATTTCAGATTATTCAACCTAACGGAACTGGATTTATAGTTCTCGAACCTAAGACAAATAAACTATATAAAGCCGCAACTGAACCTGATAGTCAGATTGTGATTGAACAAATTACCGCAGATGTTTCTACACCTGCTATTACTACTATTGAATCGGTATTTGTGGAAGATCAGGTGATTGGGGAGGCGATCGCTAAATTTAACCGTACTAATACAAATGTATTTATTAGTGGTGAATTGGCTGTTGAAGATTTTGACACTTCAGTTTTACCGCGTGACCCTTACCAATTTAAGTTTATTGACGCATCACCTAGTAATATTAAATTGGAAGCTGCGCCATTAAAAACTGTGATGAAATTTTTAGGTGATGAATTCGCCAGTGGTAGTTTACAAATCCGGTCAATTGTTAGTAGTCAATAATTATAGTTCTACGATTAAACCATTACGGGGTCTAACCGGGATAAGGGTAAAATAGGACATAATGTAAATAAATGTTGTAGAAACCGATTTAGTGATTTACTAACTTGTCCAAAAATGGTAGGACAGACTTTGCCAAATTGGGAGTTTTATACGCTGTCGAACCATCCCTCTCAGGGCTAAAGCCGCTGAGTTTCCCACTTACCGGGTATTCTTATGAAAACACTAATTGACTTTTTCGATCAAAATGAACCTCATCTGAGGCAAGAGCTTAAAAAAGTTCAAAGCTCACCTTTTGAGATTGCATCTTTAATCCAGTCAGAAATCTATAAATTTGTAGATATTAATGGGGAATATATAGCTAACCTTACCCCACCTCAAGCGCGAGTTGCCATAGCTATGTTAACACTCTTAAGCTTGTCCTTTGAATCAATCATACCTGTTAATAATTCTATTCAGAATAACAATGATAAAGTTTCGCCAGATAATACAGAGCATTTTAGGAAAGTATTAGATGCGGCTACTACTGCTACTCTGGCTGGAGGCGTTGCTGGAGGCGTTGCTGTAAACATTGCTATTGGAACAGGAACAGTACCATTAATGCCATTTGTAATGCCAATAGCATTAATAACAAGTGGTGTTGTTTTGGTTTTTAAATTAAGCACTAATTATTTTTTGAGTGAAAAATTAAATGAAATAAGTAAACCAGAAATAGATGTGGATAAGTTGGTGTTACATTTTAAAAATGGACTAGAAATTATAGATCGAGATGTTTCATATATTAAACCGCCTAAAATACATGAACCTAAGTTAGAAGATCATTCTGATGTTTTAGATTGTCTTCAGAATTTGCTGGGCGAAGCTAACAATGAAATCGAGGCACTTCCTCTACTTATAAAATGGAGAATTGAACAACTGACATCTATTTTAAAAGTTCGTTATCAAATTGATATAAAATACTACGAAGAAGAAGATACTTTGAAATTTGAAACAGGGAGTCAAAATATATTTGACTTTGAGAAGAGTTTTAATTCAGATTTTGATGGGTATAAAACTAAAATTCCTGCTTTTATAAAAGACGGACAAGTTTTGCGACAAGGAAGAGTAACTATACCCTTCTTAGAGCCAAGTGAAAACGATTCAATAAACTAAAGGGGTATCATAATGTATAATTCAAACTCTTTTTTAGACATAAATTACGATAATGCTAGGGTTATAGGTTTTGATTTAGGACATGGAGAGTTTTCTATCGCCAAGTTTCTTATGCAAGGCGACAACCCCGAAATCTCTGAGATTAATGGTAAAAAAAGCCAGATAACCGCGATTGTTTACAAAGATGGTCATATTTATATTGGTGAGCAGGCTATTAATACAATTAGAAGCCACTATGAACCAATTGAGAGAAATCAACCTAGAAATCATAATAATGAAAACATATCTTTGGAAATGGGATTTAAACAACGACCATCTAAATTATCTGAAAAAGAGATTGAAGTTTTCGCTGATTTCATAAGAACAGTATATAAAATATTTCGTGAAGGAAAAGGAAAAAGAGAGGATCGGCAAGATTATCTTTTTATTGGTTGTCCGTCAGGATGGGAGGATACCGAAAAAGAGGCTTATCAAAAAAATCTGAATGCTCTTTTTTCAAACCAAGAAAATGTAGTTAGCGTAATCGTGGTACGAGAAGCTCGTGCTGCTTTCATGCAAGCAAAAAACGGCGGTAATTTCAAATTAGAAGAACTACAAAGCCCTATTTTAGTTGTTGATATAGGATCTTCTACAACTGATGTAACTCTTCTTGATAACAACAATGAAGAAGCTTTATTAACAGATGACGGTGTAGATTTAGGTGGCTCGTTAATTGATAAAGCTCTATTTAAATATTTTTTTGAAAAAGATCCTAATAAAAACTTTTTTGAAAAGGCATTTGCAACAATGCCTAGTTTAAAAATTTATTGCGAATATCTTTGTCGCTTAAGTAAGGAAGAATATTTCAATAATCCTGATCAGTTTGAAAAAATGTCAACTAACAGGGGGTATCTGACTTTAGAAACTGAAAAAAAAGGAGAGCCAGTTAGATTTTTTCCTGAGATTAATGGACCCATTATGCGAGAGATTTTGGCTCAACCATTAGAAGAACTAGATAACAAAACCTGGAAGGAAGTTTATCGAGAGATGTTGACTAAAGTTCGGGATAGCCTAAAGTCCGACAAACTTATTAAAAGAGTCTTTGTTACAGGCGGAGCATCTAGGATGCAGTTTGTTCAAGAAATTTCGGAAAAAATATTTCCCAACGCAGAATATTCAAAAGGTGACGAACCTGAATTAGCTATTGCTTTTGGACTGGCTCGCTGGGGACGAATGTATCTTAAACAAATTAGTTTACAAGAAGACATTACAAACGTTTTATCCCATTCATTACAGGAAAGTATTGAGAAACATATTGATCAAATAACAAAAATTTTAGTTGATGCCATTGCAGACAGTTTATTTATTAATCAAGTAGACTCTTACATACAGGCTTGGAATAATGACAAAATTTCTGATTCTAATTTGCTTATTGATAAAATAAAAAAAGGGTGCCAGCAGTGGTTTGATGAACAAGATCACAATCTTTCTTATGGAGATATAGTAACTATAGCTTTAAATGATGTTATAAATAACACTGTGATAAAGGATCTGAATATTACTTCAATTTGTAGTAAGCATGGAATAAAGGAAATAACAGTAAAAACTATTAAGTTACAATTTCAAAATGATATAAGAACATTATCCGACAGATCTCTTTCTTCGATTAAGAAGCTAACACAAAGATTAGAAGCTTTTGAGTTCTGGGATTATTCAGGTGCTGTAAAAGGAGGAATAATCGGAGCAATAGTAGCAGGAGGAATAACTACAGTTGGGGTAATAGCATTGGGAGGAACAATTATTGCAACAGGACCATTGGGTTTGACTGCTATAGGAGCGGGGGGATGGAGTATTGTAACAGGTGGTGGAGCCGGTACGTTGTTTGGACATTTCATTGGAGGACCCAAAAAAGATACACGAACGGTCAAAAATAAAATAAGCGACGACCAGTTGAACAGTTACAAAAAAGAATTTATAAATGACATCCAAACTAGCATTGCCAATGATCAAAAATTCAAGCAACGACTTAGAAGCAGTATTACTGATTCAATTGAGAAAGGAATCGAAGAAACTGTAAATAAAGCATTGATGTTAAATGTTTAGTTTTTTAAGCTAATTAACCCAAAAAGTATGACTAATAATGAAGCTTTAGAATTAAAACGTCAAGTAGCGAATACAATTTCATTTTCGTTATTGTATAGTTTACAACGACAGCACTTGGATGCTCCTTTTGTAGAAGCCGTTAAAAAGGGATACTTTAAACCTGCCCCTTTTCCCGCATTGGCAGCAACCCGTTACTCCTTTCTCCAACTAGAACAGGTGGGATCATTATTGACTGGTGACCCACTGCATTACCCACTGACAGCAATACAAACCGTCCTCACAGCTTGTCATGATCCTAATTATAAACTTGTTTTTATTGTTTCAAACGATGGAACAAAAAATCATATCTATTTGGGTGTTGTTAGCTTTAATCCTATAGAACATTCTCCCGAATTATTTGCACAGTCCATTGGGAATTTCATTCAAGGAAACTGGATTGGAACAAGGATGATTTCTGTTAGTTCTCAGTCTTCTCAATTTCAAAAAAATGTTCTTAATAGGTTTATAAAAAATCAGCAAGATACCTTTAATCATGGCATGGCTTTAACAGGTATTCCTTCTTTAAAACTATCAGAAGACCGAAATGCTTATCCTCAGAGTTTAGATCGTTTAATATCAGGGTTACGTGGTTCTCCTTTCATGTATATGGTGATCGCAGACCCAATATTATCATCAGAAGTTGAAAGTATAATTTTTGATGCTCGTGAAATCATGGCACAAATACATTCTTTCACTAAAATTAGTTACAGTGAAGCTTTGTCCAAAGGATTTTCCGAAGCCTACGGAACTGGAAAGAATTCGGGGAAATCAACAAATAACGGAACGACTACAAGCAAATCCAGTTCTGATTGGAAGACAGGAATAGCCTCTCTTTTATCAAAAGGAGGAATAATTAGTGAGGGTGTACTTCCATTAATGTTAGCTGGAACAGCTATTACAACTATTCCTTTTTTTGCACCTGCGCTTTTTTGCTTTTCTATCTTAGCTGCTGCTGCTGGTGATGAATTAGCAAAGGAATTCCAAACATCTACCAGTGAAGCAAAGAGTGAGACAGAAAATTCTGGGGAAAGTGAATCATATACAAAAACTAGCAGTGACAATCTTACTCAGACTTTTGGACAAGAATATATCAATACCCACGCTCAGGCTGCGGAAAAATATCTTCAGCAACATTTGGATCGCTTTGAGAAGTCACGAGCTACAGGGGGGTGGAATGTAGGAGTTTATTTACTAACAAAAAGTCAAGCTGAAGTCAATCAGGCAGCGACTCAATTAAGAGGACTACTTACAGGACAGAATAGTGTTTTAGAGCCAATACGAATTCATAACCTCTCAGAAATACTTAATCCAAGTATTTCAACACAAGAGGACAAATTTAATCTTTTTAAATTGCTACAAAACTTTGCTCAACTAGACATCTCCCTAGTTAATCCCAAAAACAACGAGGAAAAGATTGAACATCCACTAGGAACAGCTTTTAATGGATTAACCACTCCACTCAGTACAGATGAACTTGCTTTACTGATCAACTTTCCTCAAAGGGAAGTTCCTGGAGTACGGGTAATGCCTACAACAGATTTCAGCCTTAATCCGCCCGTTTGTGAAGGTAAATTTATCGAACTTGGAGAGGTTTTAGAGGGAGGAACAGCTACTACTCTTAAGTATCCTCTAGCTCTTGATGCTCTGAATAAACATGGCTTGATTACTGGTATTACTGGTAGTGGTAAGACGGTAACTACTCAGAAAATAATTAAAGGCTTACAAAATAATAATATTCCATTTTTAATTATTGAACCCGCTAAACGAGAATATGTAACATGGGCAGAAAACCTAAACAAAACATTGCCAGAAGAAAACCAAATTATTATCTATGAGCCTGGGAGTAGTAATAATCAGAGAAATTTATCTATTAATCCTTTCGATTTTATTTCGCAAGAACAAATACTTTCTCATATAGATCGTCTTAAATCAATTCTCAACGCTACATTTCCGATGCAGGAAGTTCTACCAATGATTTTAGAAAACTTGTTATTTTCAGCTTACAAAGCTACAAGCTGGATTGATAGTGATCCAAGAATTAAGCCTAGTAGGATTCCTAATTTGAGCTATCTTCTGCAATTACTAGAGAATGATCCTAATTTAATTCATAAAAATTATGAAGAAAAAATAAAAGGGAATATTGTTGCTGCATTAACAACAAGAATTAATAGTTTATGCTTGGGCTGGAAGGAAAAATTATTCAATCAAGAATCTACACCTTGGGCAGAAATATTTGATCGTAATGTAGTAATTAATTTATCTCATTTAGGTGACGATAATGATAAAGCTCTCGCAATGGCTGTATTATTTTTGTTTTTATATGAATATCGCCAAGATCAACATGAACATCCTGAAAAATATTCGGAAAAATCCCCCAATTTATTGCATCATCTAACTATAATTGAGGAAGCACATCGAATTTTACTTAAATCCACTCATACGAATTTTGAGCAAGCAAATCCTCAAGGAAAAGTAGCCGAAATGTTTGCAAGTATCTTATCAGAGATTCGCGCCTATGGGGAAGGTTTACTGATTATAGATCAAGTTCCATCTCGTTTGATTCCCGATGCCATCAAAAATACCAATTTCAAAATAGTACATCGTCTGGTAGCAACAGATGATCGAGATGCCATGAGTGCTAGTATGTCTTTAAATCTTGAGCAAAGCCAAGTAATCAATAAACTGAGAACTGGACAAGCTATTGTATATGGAGAATTAGATGATATGGCAGCCTGGATACAAGTTACAAAATCCTAGTTTTGATAAGTAAAAGCCCATGAAAGTTTTACAAATTGTTAATCTTCAACGCGATCCTTTAGTAGAAATTACTTGGGAAAAACCAGATGTGATAAACTTTTCTATTAAAAGGGAAAATATTGATCCCAAATTAAAAGATGATTTGATATCTTACTTAATTACATCACTGGAAAAATTCAAAAATGAAGGAATACCGCTGCGGAATGGAAAAGAAATAATTGAGTCCGATGGTAGTCTTACCTTTATTGAGGAATTACACTTAGTAAAATCTGATAATGAGCAGTTTTTAGAAGTATTAAGTGATAGAATTAACTCACAAAAGTTTATTTTGGATCAAGATAGATTGTTCGCATTAGTCAAGTAAATACAGCAAGAGGAACGCCTAATGACATCTTACGAAATAACAGACACATCTACTCAGCATATAGAATTAGATCATAAACTTGAAAAAGTTGGTTCTACTAAAATTAGTGGCTTTGAAAATATTTGGTTTTCCTGTCTAACCAATGAAGAAGTTGTTCAATACCTAAAAGAGTTTCAACCAAAGCAATATGAAAAATGTCAATCTATTCATTATGAATTGTTGCCTAATCTCAAAAATCCTAGTATTACTAGTCAATTCAACCCCAAAAGTCATGAAATAACGATATGGTCACCGATTGTTTGGGAAAAATGGTTTACAGGTAAGGAAAATACTAAAATACATATTTTAGATACAATCGCTCGTCAAGTTGGTCATAACGCTTACGAAAATATTTCTACTTCAGAATGGAAAAAAATACATCAAAGTCAAGCTGGTTTTGTCTCGACTAATGCCAAAAATACCGAAATTGAAGATTTTGCAGAATCATTTGCAACTTACAGAAATGATCCAAATTTGCTGAAATTCAAAAGTCCAGAAAAATATGAGTTTATGAAAAGTCAAGTTTTTTTTGGAAAAGAATATACTACTG
>NZ_JADEWA010000209.1:0-8920 GCF_015207865.1 Dolichospermum sp. LEGE 00246 | reverse complement strand
TAATTCATCTAAAACATAATCACTGGTATATATCAAAGTTTTTTGTTGTTTTAATTGACAATAGAGTTCTTTGACGGATTGATGATAATTATCTCTACGATGTCCTAAAGCTAACCATCCCCAAGTATCAATAAAAATAGACTTATATTTCATTATGATCACCCAAACCATATAGTTCTTCATCAATATTATCTGTTGATATTGGTTCTCCTGAAAGAATACCAATAACACTTAATAATGGATCTTCTATTTTTTCTCTATCTGTTAATTCTCTTGGTTCAAAAGATTTTGATAAGGCAATATCTTTAATTATTTCTGTAAGTATAGCTGAAAATTCCTCTTTATTTTCAGAAAAAATCTCTATTATTGCTTCTTTAAGGGTTTGTTTAAGTTGATTGTGTTCTAAGGATAAGTTAGACATAATAACCTCTATAACATCTATTAAATTATAACCTGTTAAAACAGGTTTTCGCTTTGAGCCTGAAATTTATTTCAAGATTCATAATTCATTGCTTTTAATACTCGTTCGATTTGCTTGGGTGCGTCAATTTGTTCTAGATTCCAAAGATACAAAGGAACAGTAGAACCCGATTTATTAATGTTTTAAAATGTTCGCCATATTTTGTTATTAATAAAAAGTTCAAACCTTTATCACATCTATATTTCAAAATTAGAAATTATTTTTGTGATTCCCCATTTAATAGAAGCGGGTTATAACCAATCTGCAAGAGCCAAAAATAATAACCACTCACCCTGATTGAGAATAAAAAGGGACGATTTTCGACTACTCATTATCTCCCCCTCAAGGAATTCTAAATCCTCCAAAAGCCTATACTGTCTTCATTTTGACTTTTGACTTTTGACTTTTGACTTCCGCCTTGCGGTACTAGTCGTTTTGCATTATTTTTATGAGCTAGTGGTTAGAGTAGTGAACTACTCTAACCAGCAAGTACCTGCATGACCTTTAGACTAGAGACAAAGAGTAGACTTGACCATCAATTAACAGTCTGGTAATCCCCTTAGCTTGTAAATGGCTACTAGCCTTATGGAGCATTTGACTATCGGGGACTTTAATCACGCGATCGCGCTTAGTAGAAAAGCGTTTAGCCACACGATGATTATCAAAAATCGGCAGTGTTTTCTGTTGATTTTCCAGACTCGGAATCAGACCCAAATCACCAAAGTCCTTGAGTGGACGGGTAATTAACTCCGCAGAGCGATCAATTACCAAATAGCAAGTTTTTGGTAAATGGGCAACCGACAATGGTAAAACCTGAACAGATACTTCCCCATTTCCGCGTCTGGTAACTAGGGGTTTTGGGGCTTCATAGTCTTCGTCCTCAAAATCCTCCTCATCCTCATACAAATCATCATCTAAATCGTCATCCAAATCATCAGGTTCATCCAGCAAATCCTCATCCAAGATTTCCGCAAACAAATTGGGCTGTGAATATGGAGATTCTACATCTATCTTAGATTTGGGGACAATTGGTGTTTCTGTCGGCTTGTGTCTGACAATTTCTAATTCTTTGACAACAGGAGTTTCCTTAATAACGGGAAGTTTGGGTTTTTCCACGGCTGAGGAGCGTGTTTTTACCCGTCTAATAACTGGAATAGGGTGAGTAAAATCAGAATCACCTTCTGGTTCTGGTTCTGGTTCTGGTTCTGGTTTTAGTTCTGGTTCTGGTTCTGCTGCTATTGTCGGCTGTTCTAGTTCTAGATCAGATAACCTCTCCACCGTATCAGCAGTGCTAGAAATTTCCACTGTCAATGGTGGTTGATTCAACAGCGGTAACTGCTCATAACTTACCTGCGCTCTGCCTTCAGGGGTTCTAGCAGCACGTTTTAAAGAAACGAGAAATTCATACTCTTCTTCTGGTAAGGTACTTTTGAGCAGTCGGCTAATTGTGGAATTACTCACACCATAGCGTTCTGCCAAAGTCGAGGTTGTTTCGGCAGTTTCTCGATATAGCTTGAGAATTTCTTGTTTGTCAGAATCTGTTAATTTTCTCACGGTAGACACCAAAATTTGTTAAGTTCGTTTGCGTCCACGGTCTCGGCGTTTAAGACTCAATGATGCGTCATATTCTAGGACAGCACCCAGACCGAATAACACTCCACTAAACACCCAGAATACTTCTAGTATGTCTCCACTTTGATAATCCGGTCTTTGAGCGAATTTAAACCACATATCTGCAATGTAGAGCGAAAATGCGGCTGCGGCAGTCATTCGCCAAGACAAGGAGACTGTACCTACCCAAAAAGCCAGTAGCATAGTTGTGGCAATCATTAGTAACGCCACATCGCTAACTATGTAAAACAAATTCAGCAAAAAGGCAATTTGTTCAGTTGATGCTTTTTCCTTTTGAGAAATCAACCAAGCTAGAAAACTGCCTAATGCTCCAACTGCCGCCACAATTAGCCACTGCCGTGCTTCCAGGTTAATTCGGCGAGAAACCAAGGCTAAAGCCATACCATTCCCTAAACATAAATATGTGAGGACAAAAAATATATCAGCAATAGATACATCTGGATCTTGTTTTAGGACGATTTCTGTATAGCCGAAAACGAGTCCACCTATAAAATAGGCAAACATTCCTAACCCGATTGACAGCCAGACTTTTCCACTACTAACCATTTGGGTACTCCGCTAGTTCCTCCAGCATAAGAGACTTGCGACCAAATAAGCCACAGCTTTAAAAATATTTGTGCCAATTACATACCACTGAGCGTGGACTTCTATTCCTCTTTGCACTGGGTCGGGGATTTTGGTACTAAACAACAAAAAGTATAACAATGCTAAGAAAGCCCAGCTAACACCAGCTAAAACAAGATTTTGAGTAGTTGATAGGGACTTAACGGCAGATGAATTATCGTAATATCTACTCATAGAGACTAACTAAGTAAATGCTCTGAATGTAATATTTTTTGCACATTGAATAAAATATAGCAGATGGCAGATCAATATCACTTGCAGTTTATTACGAAACTAGGAAACTTTTAATTTCCTCTTGCCTATTTAGACAATTTTAGATATAATGGTAAAGGTTTCATGGGTACGTAGCTCAGTTGGATAGAGCATCCGCCTTCTAAGCGGACGGTCACAGGTTCGAGTCCTGTCGTACCCATTAACTTAAAACCCTTGCAACTGCGAGGGATACAATCATTTTAATGTCATTACTAAACTTCAAGCTGCTTTATTTCCGCACCCATACCTTCTTCTTGATCTAATTCTGTTAGATTTTTACCCAAAATTAGAACTGAAACCATCATTAATAAACTCGTCACCATAATCACACTGATCACATTCGGATTATCAAAATTGCTCGTACCTATTAACAATGCTGCGGCAAAATTACGTTGTGCAGTTCCTACTCCTAAAACTCTTTGAGTATCAATACCAGGACCACCCAACAAATAACCCACAGTAAAAGAGAAGATAATAAAAATAGCACAAATAAAGATCACTCCAGTTTTCAATAAAACAAGAATTTCATTGAAGTGTACTATCAACCTCACTCCTAAACCTAAAAGCAATCCAAAATTAGATATTTTGAAAGTAATTGTTTGGAGATTTAAAGCGATATCTTGATATTTTGCCTTAATTAATAATCCAATTCCCAATGGTGTTAGCATCATTAATATTAAAGGTTTAGCAATATCCCAAGAATTGACTTCTACACCTTGCAAAACTAATGGTAATACAATCGGCATATAAAAAATAGTGCCGAACATTAACATCATCATCAACCCTGTAGAAAAAGCTAAATTCCCCTTCACTATTTGGGCAAGTTTAGGTAATGCTGGAGGACCTGATGCTAATGCCATGATAATAAAACCATCTTTCACAGGTTCATTAATAGGTATTACTTGCAGCAACAAATATACAAAAAGTGGCACTAGAACAAAATTTGTTAATAGCGATAAAAAAACCAAACGGATATTACGAAGAGGTTGCCAAATCTGCTGTAAAGTTAACTTTAAACCTGTACCAAACATAGTAGCAACAACAAAAGCCAAAAATGCAATTTTGTCAAGGATAGGGATAATTTCGTTCATAATTTTTTATTTCACTTTCAATAAATCTGTAGGTTGGGTTAAGCGATAGCGCAACCCAACAAACGTCGGTAAACGTTGGGTTTCGTTCCATTGCTCCGCAACGCTGACGCGAACAACCCAACCTACATTTGCGTGAGACAAAAATTACTTCAAATTCAAAGTAACTTTCTGTAAATTACCTGTGAATGCAAACGGTACTTGATAAGTTTCCACAATCGGAGTACCTGTATCTCTACCAACATCAAAAGTTTCATTTAAAGCCAAACGGTAGGGTAAAGTTTTTTCAATCCGACCCTCAGCTACCTGTTGATCATTAATAAATAACTTCCCATTTCCACCAGCACCAACTTCACCACCGTCATAATCAAAATTAAATCTGATTGTTGATTTACCTGGGGGTAATTTTTCAGGAGATTGAATAATGTAGCGTTCCGAATTTACAAAGTTGTAAACGTAAGTTGGTTTACTATCTTCGAGGAAAAATCCCCAACCAGCAAAACGTCCACCTTGAGTTAAGAGAACACCTTCTGCACCACTTTCGGGAATTTCCACATCAGCGGTAATACTAAATGATCTATTTTTTAAACTTGGGGCGCTACCTTCGGGAATACTGACTCCACTAGAATAGTAAGTAAAAGTTGTGCGTCCTGCGGCCGGGGAAGGACGACTTTGAACATCAAAACGTTCAGAAAGGCGATCATCTAATGGTAGAACTTTGTGTTTACGGGCTTCTGATAAAAACAGTTTTTGCAGTTTTTGCAGTTTTTCTGGATTTTCAGTTGCTAGATTATTCGCTTCGCTGAAATCTTCCTCAATGTTGTATAGTTCCCAAGGATCTTTCTCGAAGTCAGCATTAATTGTACCTTGCCAAGGTAATCGAGGATGACGAGCCGCAGCTACCCATCCCTCATCATAAATAGCGCGGTTTCCGAACATCTCGAAATACTGGGTTTTACGCTCAGAAGCAGCTTCAGGATCATCAAATGTGTAAACTAGGCTAGTACCTTCTAGTTTCTGTTGTTTTACCCCGTTAACTTTAGTAGGTACAGTAATTCCCACAGCTTCAAAAATAGTTGGCGTAATATCAATAACATGATGGAATTGGCTACGAAGTCCGCCTTGATCTTTAATGCGATCGCCCCATGCAATAATTAAGGGGTTACGAGTGCCACCAAAGTGAGAGGCTATTTGTTTTGTCCATTGAAAGGGTGTTGTACCTGCCCATGCCCAAGCTGCATGATAATGATTAAAGGTTTTGGGACTACCTAAGTCATTCAAAGAAGCTAATAGTTGTTCTCGACTTTCGGGTACTTTATTAAAAACTTTTAATTCATTGACGCTACCTGCTAAACCACCTTCTGCACTAGCACCGTTATCACCAACAATGTAGAAAACTAAGGTATTGTCTAATTCCCCGATTTGGTCAATGGCATTAATTAATCTTCCTACTTCATGGTCTGTATATGCTAAAAATCCCGCAAATACTTCCATTTCATGGGCATAGATTTTTTGATCATCTGGAGATAAGGAATCCCACGCTGGTAATTCTTTGGGACGGGGAGTAAGTTGGGCATTAGCAGGAATTACACCCAGTTGTTTCTGACGCGCAAAGGTTTCTGCTCGTAATTTATCCCAGCCTTGATCAAATTTGCCTTGATACTTGTCTATCCAGACTTTGGGGGCGTGATGAGGTGCATGGGTAGCACCGGTAGCCAAATAGGTAAAGAAAGGCTTATCGGGGGCTATAGACTGTTGAGAATGAATCCAGGCGATCGCATGATCTACTAAATCTGGAGTCAAATGGTAATCAGGATTATTGGTTGGTGGTGCAATCCGCTGGGTATTTTCTACCAAAGCCGGACTCCATTGGTTAGTATCACCACCTAAGAAACCGTAAAAATACTCAAATCCCAACCCTGTCGGCCAGCGGTCAAATGGACCAGCCGCACTGGTTTCATAATCTGGTGTATTGTGCCATTTACCGAAAGCTGCTGTGTTATAACCATTCTGCCGTAATACTTCCGCTACAGTAGCAGCGCTCTTGGGTAAAATAGTTGTGTAACCGGGAAAGCCTGATGCTAACTCTGCAACTACACCTGTACCCACTGAATGATGATTGCGTCCAGTTAATAAAGCTGCTCTGGTAGGTGAACAAAGGGCTGTAGTGTGGAATTGGTTGTAACGTAATCCTTTTTCAGCCAAATGAGTCAAATTCGGAGTTTCTATAGCACCACCAAATGTACTCGCTTGCCCAAAACCTACATCATCCAATAATACTAATAGTACATTGGGGGCTTTTTCCGGGGCTTTAATTGGTGCGGGAAAATCCGGTGTTGACTCTTTGTAAGTTATACCGATTTTACCTTTAAAAGACGGTGGATTAATCGGTAATACTTTTCCTGTATCTGCTAGGGCGGGGCTTGTTACCATCAACCATGTGATGAGGAAAGATAGAGACAGCACCTGTATAATTGAATGTGACATACAATAACCTTGTATAAAAAATCTGCAACTTTGCGCCTTTGCGTCTTTGCGTGAGGCTTAATCTTTTAACTTTTAACGAACCACAGAGGCACAGAGGACACGGAGGAAAGAGGGTTAGAGAGATATTTTGCGTTAGTCTTGTAAGTTCTTCACTAATCGAAAGCCGATATGGGTTGTTCCGGTATCAGGAGATTCTGATTCTCGTGCTGCTGGACGGTAGCGGCTGCAATAGTTTGGCGCACATAGGTAAGAGCCGCCTTTGATGACGTGCAGGGCAGTTTCTGTGGGTTTTTTGGGGTCAAAACTTTTATTTGGTCCAGTGGGGTTGACATTGTGGGCTTTGTTATCCTGTCCTATGCTGAACCAGTCGGAAGTCCATTCCCAAACGTTGCCGGTCATGTCGTAAAGTCCATAACCATTGGCTGGAAAAGAGCCTACTTTTGCCGTTCCTACATAACCATCAGTTTTGGTATTAAAAAAGGGAAAGATTCCCTGCCAAGTATTGGCTTTTTTGGCAGAATATTCATTACCCCAGGTATAAACTGCTCCATCCAACCCACCACGAGCGGCATATTCCCACTGTGCTTCTGTTGGTAATGATTTTTCTGCCCATTTTGCGTAGGCTAGAGCATCTTCGTAAGCAATATGCACCACTGGATAGTTTTCTTTCTCTGTAATGCTGCTATCAGTCCCAAAAGGATGCTGCCAATTAGCACCGGGTGTCCAATGCCACCAACTGAGAAGCTGAAATTGCTTAACGCCTTGTTTTGGCATTTGAAATACCAGTGAACCTGGTAATCTCTGCTCCTCTGGTAAGTCGGGAAACTGTTCTTTTGATAACGGACGTTCTGCAACTGTTACATACTTTGTGGCTTTGACAAACTCAGCAAATTGGGCGTTTGTCACCTCATATTTATCAATGCAGAAGGAACTAACTGTTACATTCTCAGCCCCTCGCTCTTCTACAAAACCAGAATCATCCGCTCCCATTTTGAATGTACCTCCAGAAATCATTACCATTCCTGGAGGGCAAGTATTAACGGCAAATGCTGGTGAATTGGTGAATAGCGATATGAGTGTAACTACTTGAATTAGTAGCAATATTAAAAACCGCATTTTACACCGTATTAAGCTCCTGAGCTATCGCTTTTAGAATCACTGGGAGGTTCGTCTTTACTACTTCTACAACTGACCAAGTTATCTTGATCAAGATTATTAGCAGCAAATACATATACTGGACTAAAGATGAAAATTGCAGCAGTGATTAGCAAAATTACTTGCATAGCTCATGGATTTATTTTTCAAAATTTTGTGGAAAAGAGGCAGAAATTAACATTGATTATGAGTTCATGTTAAAAGACTTTTAACTTGTCTTCTTCTAACTTATTTTCTCTTCTCCTGTAGCCACTGGTAAATCTTTATGAGTGCTATATTCTGTCCAAGAACCTTCATAGATTCTGACTTTGGGATAATTAAGCAGATGCTTTAAAACCACATATTGTAATGTAGCTTCCCGTCCTGTACTACAAGAAACAATAATGTCGTTTCCAGGAGTAATCTTTTTATCTGCCAGAATTTTCTTAATCTCATCTAATGACTTTAATTTGTGAGGATTTTTAGCATCTGTAAATGTTACCCAAGGAATATTCCGCGCACCAGGAATATGTCCATTGCGTATCCAAATATTTTCTTCACCCCGGAACAATTTTTCTGGTCTAGGATCAATAAAGGTAACTCCTGGCTTACCAATAAATTTTCTCACATCATTTAAACTCACACGCACTGAAGGGTTATCCCGAACTGTGAATTTACTGACTGAGTATTTAGGAAATTCTTTTGTGACAACTTGATCAGTTTTATAACCAGTATAACCACCATCTAATACGGCAATATCTTTCAATCCAGAACGTTCTAGTAAATAAGCAACCATTGTCGCACCTAAAACATCTCTACCATCTGAATATACGAGTACACGACTATTATTTGTTACTCCTGAATTGGCAAATATTTCGCCTAGTTTTTGATTGTCCCAATATTGTACTGGTAATCCTTCTTTTGGACCTCTAAAAGCCATATCAGCAATGTTTACAGCATTGGGAAGATGTCCTTCTATATAGTCGAGAGGAAAATTACGCACATCTAAAATTCTGAGGTTGGGATCTTTGGCGTTTTCAGCTACCCAATTTGGCGAAACAAACTGAATGTTAGCACCAGAATTAGCTGATAATACTGGCAAAGGTAATAAGGGAATACTTACTACAAAGGCAAAAAATACTGTCACCAAAGCAAATAACTTAGGTTTTTTTAAACTTTTGAAAGAGAAACTTTTAAACGTCATTTTTACCCTTCTTTGTATTTAATCAAACTATTCATTATT
>NZ_JADEWA010000208.1:0-8988 GCF_015207865.1 Dolichospermum sp. LEGE 00246 | reverse complement strand
AATCCCCATAATAAAATTAGATTTTGTAGTTATATGGATATTAGCAATCTCGATTTATTTAACAAATGAATTCTGTATTTCAGCAAGTTTTCGGATATTTTGTATGTTTGGGATTTGTCATCAGTTTAACAATATTCCCCATTTTTGCAAATCCTGATTATACTCAAAATTCAAATTCTTTACCTGTAACTACAGAAATTCGTGGTGTTTGGCTGACTAATGTTGCCAGTGGTGTTTTTTATATCCCTTGGGGTATTGATAGGGCAATAAATCAATTAGCCAACCTCAATTTTAATACTATTTATCCGGTAGTGTGGAATCGAGGTTACACCTTTTATAAAAGTCCTTTAGCCAAAAAAATCACAGGTTCAGATAGTCAACCTTTGCTGAATTTTATTCATGGTAAAAATGATTTTTTAGCCAAGGTAGTTAAATTGGCTAGAAGTAAAGATTTGACAATAATTCCTTGGTTTGAATATGGGTTAATGACTCCTCCTGATTCTGCGTTAGCTAAACTACATCCAGACTGGTTAACTATTGGACAAAAGGGTGTAGAATCCATATCTGAAAACTTACTAGAAGATATGATTAATGGTGTTTATAAACAAGCTTGGCTAAATCCTCTACATCCTCAAGTTCAGAACTTTATTCGTGGGTTAATTTTAGAAGTTGTCAAAAATTATAATGTAGATGGTATTCAAATTGATGATCATTTTGGAATGCCTGTACAGCTTGGTTATGATGCTTTTACGGTAAACCTTTATCAAAAAGAACATCGAGGAAAAAAACCACCAACTAATCCTTTTGATTCAGAATGGATGCGCTGGAGGGCTAATAAAATTACTGCATTTATGAACAGTATTTCTAAATCTGTAAAAGCAATTAAACCCTATGCCAAAATATCTCTTTCTCCCAACTCACAGTATTTTGCTTATAAATACTATTTACAAGATTGGGAAAATTGGGTAAAACAAGATCTAATAGATGAGTTGATTTTACAGGTATACAGAAGTGAAAAAACCTCTTTTATCACAGAAATGTCCAAACCATCAATAAAATTGGCTATGAAGAAAATTCCTGTAGCTATTGGTATCTCAACCGGAAATTTATTAAAGCCTGTAGAGATTGATCAAGTTAAGGAACAAATAAAAATAGTCCGCAAGCAAAAACTTGCTGGTTTCTCTTTTTTCTATTGGGAAAGTTTATGGGGTTATATTACTCCCGAATCGCCTTATCAACGTCGTCGGGCGTTTCTCCAGATGTTTGATACTCAAGCTGTTAGACCATTAAAATTGAAGAAAATATAATGCAATTATCATCTGTTAAATCTAATTATATAAGTTTAAATTTTACGTTTAAATGGGTTTTTGCTACTTTCCTGGGGTTTTTATTGAGTTTATTAATGATTGAAGTCAGTGAAAAACCAGATATGAGTATTTTAGAAGCTGCTATAGGGAGTTTAACAATTTCTATCCCCCAAAGTTATCTTCTCAGACAATCTATTTTTCCTGGAAAATGGGTACTATCTACTCTTTTTTCTTGGATAATTATTGCAGTAATAGGTGTTGGTGTTTTGGGCTGGACTGTGACTATTTCTGCGTTTCTACCTACGCGAATTTTTTTAGGCATTATTGTTGGTGGTATTGGTGGTTTATTAATTGGTATATCACAATGGTGTTTGGCTATTCCCCCATCATTTCCTTCAGCATGGAAATGGATATTTGTCAATATTATAAGTTGGATGATAGCTATGCCTATTGGTTCAACTATCGGCTTATTTTTGCACAGAATTACTAATTTATTTTTAGGGGAAGTAGTGGGATTAGCTATTACCTGGTTATTGGTGGCAATATTAACAGGAATCTCTGCGGTGAAAATAATTAAAGATTTATAGGGTTTGCTGATATACTCAAAACGGCTAGAAGCTGGACTTTTTTATCATACAAAGAACAAGTTCAAAGCCTCTCCAGTATTAAATATTATTCCTTTTCCCTCTCCTCTTAGGCTACGATGTACACACAAGTTATCGAATCACCATTATTCTTCAAATTACCCCACACTAACCCTCCCCGATGCTTTGGGGAGGGAACTAATTTTTCTGCTTTCCCCCCTTTATGAGGTGGGTAATTTAACTTCGATTAGACATCTCCAGAAAAGATGTAGAGACGTTCCATGGAACGTCTCTACAAAGGCAGGACAAGCCGCATCTTATTTTTTTTCGTTCCTAATTCTTGATTTATCCTTTGTGCCAGCGTGTACCTTCTTTGCTATCTATTAAGGTAATGCCTTTTGTGAATAATTGATCACGAATTCTATCAGATTCAGCAAAGTCTTTGGCTTTTCTTGCTGCTTGTCTTTGTTGAATTAGTTCCTCAATTTCCACATCACTGAATCCATCCTGTACAGGTGTTTCTGTTTCTGGTTTAGCAGTTAAACCCAGAACATCTGCTAATGTAATTAAAGTTTGCCATTTTTCCAGTAATTCATGGGCGGAAGTTTCTGTTTTACCTTGATGAACAATAATATTTCCTTCCCGAATTAATTCTTTTGCTAATTCAAAAATTACTGCTAATCCACCAGGGAAATTAAAATCATCATCAACAGCTTCTTTGAATTTCTCAATCTCAGAATTTTGGATTTTGGATTTTGGATTTTGGATGAGGTTAGATTCATCCCACCCTAATTTTTTACCATGTTGATAACCAAAAAGTAATCCTTCCTTGATGGTATGCCAGCCATTTGTGGCGGCTAATATAGCATCATCGGTAAAATCTATGGGTTTGCGATATTGTGCCATCATCACAAATAATCTTACCGCCATTGGGTCTACACCCCGATCTAATAATTGACGAATGGTGATAAAATTACCCAAAGATTTGGACATTTTTTCCCCATCTACCTTCACCATGCCATTGTGTAACCAATAATTAGCTAAAGGTTTTCCGGTAACGGCTTCCGATTGAGCAATTTCGTTTTCATGGTGGGGGAAAATTAAGTCAGCACCACCAGCATGAATATCTATAGTATCACCCAGGCGATCGCGCACCATCGCCGAGCATTCAATATGCCATCCTGGACGACCTTTTCCCCAGGGAGACTCCCACGCAGGTTCACCGGGTTTTGCAGCCTTCCACAGAGCAAAATCAAAGGGGTATCGCTTCTTTTGATATTCTGCATCTTCGACATTTACCCGTTCACTTGCACCAGCTTGCATATCCTCTAATTTGCGTCCCGAAAGTTTGCCATATTCAGCAAAATTCTGGACTGCATAATACACATCACCAGCAGACGGATACGCAAAACCTTTGTGTTCTAAATCGTGAATTAATCTTTGAATCCCATTCATTGTATGTGTCGCGCGGGGATATTCATCAGCCTCTTTAATCCCCAACCGGGACATATCCTCAAAATAAGCTTGAATATATCGTTCTGCAACAACTTCCATCGAAGAATCTTCTTCTCGTGCGCGTTTAAGAATTTTATCATCAATATCAGTAAAATTTTGGATATAACGCACATCATAACCAATAAACTGAAGGTAACGACGCACCACATCCCAAACAATACAAGCTCTAGCATGACCCAAATGGCAGTAATCATAAACCGTCACACCGCAGTAATACATCTTAACCTTTCCAGGTTCGACAGTGGTAAATTGTTCTTGACGACGGGTAAGAGTATTGTAAATAGATAGGGTCATAATAGAGTAATGCGGAAATCGGACGATAAACAATAATAACCCAACTTGATGACAATGGCGTAAATGAAAATTTTAGTAGCTAATAATTGGCTATAATTCTTATTAGTAAAACTCCGTAATCTTGTTCAGCACTTACGCTACTGGCAAATTGGTAGGGTGCGTCAGAGTGCATAAATCTTGTAAATAAACAGATTATTAATATCTGACGCACCCTACAACTATAATCATTATTAGTAAAACTTCGTAATTTTGTTAACACTTGGAGGTAATACCAATTTTATATGAGGCTACACAGAATCATAGAATCCATTAATTCATCCGGCTTTATCTGCGTTTATCTGCGTTTATCTGCGGTCAATTATTCTGGAAATATTATTCTACGCAGCTTCATCTTAATTTAGCGTTACTCTAATGCCGAGTGGACAAAATCAAGATAAAATTGAGAATACACCAAAATCCCCCTTCATGACTATGCCAACAACAGTTAATTCCGAATCTCACGCAATGGAAGTTGCCAAGCAAGGTTTACCAGTTACCATTATTACAGGTTTTCTTGGTAGCGGTAAGACCACTTTACTCAACCATATTCTCACAAATCAGCAAGGTGTAAAAACTGCGGTTTTAGTGAATGAATTTGGCGAAATTGGCATTGATAATGAATTGGTTATTTCCACTGACGAAAACATGGTGGAATTAAGTAATGGTTGTATTTGTTGCACCATTAATAATGACTTAGTTGATGCTGTTTACAAAGTTTTGGAAAGAGAAGAAAAGCTAGATTATCTAGTTGTAGAAACAACAGGTTTAGCAGATCCTTTACCTGTGGCTATGACATTTCTAGGTTCAGAATTACGAGATTTAACTCGGTTAGATTCTATTATTACTGTAGTTGATGCAGCAAATTATAGCTTAGATTTATTCAATTCTGAAGCGGCTTTGAGTCAAATTACTTATGGTGATGTGATTATTCTCAATAAAACTGATTTGGTTGATGAACCAACCTTACAGGATTTAGAGAAAAAAATTAACAATATCAAAGAAGGTTCCAGAATTATTCGCACAACAAAATCCCAAGTTCCCCTTCCTTTGATTCTGAGTGTCGGGTTGTTTGAATCTGATAAATATTTTGATAACCACGCAGAAGAACATCATGATCATGATCACCATGATCATGCTGATTGTGGACACGAAAATCACGACGATCATGATCATTCTACCTGTGGACATGACCACCATGATCATGAACATCATCACCATTCTGACCATTTAGAAAATGATGGTTTTCTCTCTATTTCTTTCCAAAGTGATAAACCTTTTTCAATTAAAAAGTTTCAACATTTTCTAGATAACCAATTATCCACAAATGTCTTCCGTGCTAAGGGGATTATGTGGTTTGATGAAAGTCCGCAACGACATATTTTCCATCTTTGTGGTAAACGCTTTACTATTGATGATGATCAATGGAAAGGTGAAAAGAAAAATCAATTAGTGTTAATTGGTCAAAATCTAGATACCGAAACCTTACTCCAGCAGTTAGAAAACTGTATTTGTCTTCCTTCGGTAACTAGAGGTAAGGGATTTGGCAAGTAGTAAGTAATTGGACAAAAATATTTACAGTCATTGCGAGGGAAGGGAAGCAATCACAACCCTTGGAATTGCTTGATTTCACTTCGTTCCATATGGCTAACGCCACGCTGCGCTAACGCAATGACATTGTGTAATTAATTCTGTCTCACTACTTAATTAGTTGTTTTCTGATCATATCTAGACCCCCAACCATTGGTGTCAATTTAAGCTCAAATCCCTACCACATCTCGTTCCTAGTCTCTGACTAGGAATGCAGTTGATGAGGCTCTGCCTCTAATATTATTGAAGGCAGAGCCTTCTATAAGCATCAAGGACTGTAAATAAAGATTGACTTCCACAGATAAAAAGTCACTAAACTGATTATGACTTTTGACAAAATCAGGCTGTTCTTGTCCTTCGCAATATGAGTAAGTTGGTGGGTTATCACCTTCTGAAAGTCTGAAAAAGCTGAACTGATATCCCTGGTGCATGAAAAATACAAAAGCATCCTCTGGTAAAGCTTGAGGAAAATCATTTTCTACTAAAAGTTGTTTAGCCCATTCTTGAATTTGTGGCAAATGCTGGTAAAAGCAATCTGAACCACGTAAAAACTTACCTGCCCCATGCCCCATCATTTTTAGAAAGTCTTTGTAAGTGCTGGGCAGCTTAATACCTAGTTGTCGTTCAAGTTGAATTATTTCTAAATCTGAACAGGGGGAAAGAGGATTGTCATTAAAAATAAGATTAAGTCGTGCTGGCACGTTACAAATTTTGCGAATTTCTGCGACGCGCTCTAACCAATCCATCTTTTCTTAATTTTATACTATCGTGGATTAAAAAGGGGCATTTCAAATAAATACCCCATTAATACTGTCTAAAATTCCAACTTACTACAACACCTTAAACTAATTTTGGTTTTGGTTTTAGTTCTAGTGTTGGTTTTAGTTCTAGTTTTGGTTCTGGTTTTAGTTCTAGTGTTGGTTTTGGTTCTGGCGTTAGTTCTAGGATTGCTTCGGGTTCTGGTAAACCATAGATAGAACGATAAAGCTTATCGTACTCTTTAGCGGATTGATACCAACTGAAGTTTGCACTCATCCCCCGTTTTTGTAATTCTTGCCATTGGGGTTTGAAACGGAAACCTTCCCAAGCGCGAATCATGCAGGTGAATAAGTCCAGAGGTTCATAGCGGTCAAAGCAATAACCTGTACCCGCTTCATTGACTGGATCAAAGTGGCTGACGGTATCCACTAATCCCCCTGTACGACGGACAATGGGAACAGAACCGTAACGCAAAGCCATCATTTGGCTGATGCCGCAGGGTTCAAAGCGGCTAGGCATTAAGAAGGCATCCGTACCTGCGTAAATGCGACGGGAAAGAGCATCATTATACAGGAGATAGGTAGCCATGCGTCCAGGATAACGGGATGCGAGTTGCCACATTTGGGTTTCATAATAGCGATCGCCTGTTCCCAAAAGGACAAACTGAGCATCTGTATAAGCCATGAAGCGGTCAAGGATTTGTAATACTAAATCCATCCCTTTCTGTTCTACTAACCTTGTCACCATGCCGATTAAAAAGGCATTGGAATTAACTTCTAAACCCACCTCTTCTTGCAGAGCTATTTTGTTAGCTTTGCGTTTATCTAAAGTATCTATGGTAAAGGGTTGAGCAATGTATTTATCATTGGCTGGATCATAAATATCGGTATCTATGCCGTTGATTATCCCTGATAATTTGCCACTAACAAAAGATAATAACCCTTCTATTTGTTCACCATAGGCAGGTGTTTTGATTTGTTCGGCATAGGTGGGAGACACTGTATTTACTTTATTGGCAAACTGGACAGCGGCTGCCATTGTATTGTGTCCTTGCATATACCAGGGACACCAAGTAATTTTCTCTAAATACCAACGCCAAGGACCTTGATAAGCGAGGTTGTGAATGGTGAATACAGTAGTGATATCTGGAGATTGATTCAACCAGACTGGTAACATTCCTGTATGCCAATCATGACAATGGACAATTTCCGGTTTCCAGTAATTCCAGCAAAATTCCGCCGCACCATTGGAAAATAAGGTAAATCTCCAATCTTCATCTTCTCCACCATAAACCCGCCGAGGCAGAAAAGCTGGATGCTCAAATAAATACAGAGGAACATCAGTACCAGGCAGTACACCTTCGTAAACCGCAAACTCCTGGAACATGGCTGAACCTTTCCAAATGGGTTCTTTGGGAACTGTCATTTTGTCAGGAACAAAGCCATAGTAAGGCATAAAAATCCGCACATCATGACCCATTGCTCTCAAAACTTTGGGTAATGCGCCGACAACATCCCCCATGCCGCCAACTTTGGCAATGGGAGCAGCTTCTGCCGCTACAAATAAAATTTTCATGGTAATTGGTGATTGGTAATTGGTAATTGGTAATTGGTGATTGGTAATTGGTAATTGGTAATTGGTAATTGGTAATTGGTAATTGGTAATTGGTAATTGGTAATTAAACTCTCTTCTCTTGGCTGTCACCTGTCACCTGTCACCTGTCACCTGTCACCTGTCACCTGTCACCTGTCACCTATCACCTGTAACCTATCACCTTATGATCCTCGTTGAATCTCGGTAAAGATTTTTTCTAGGATTTCTGTAGCGCCTTTTTCTCTGAGAATGCCAGCTAGTTGTGCGCCTAACTTTTCAGCATCAGCAGCCGCACCGCTGACGGTATCTTTAACTATTTGTTGACCATCAACACTGGCAACCAGACCTTTTAATGTTAATTGATCACCATTAATTTCTGTATTTACACCAATGGGAACTTGACAACCGCCTTCTAAAACTCGTAGAAATGATCTTTCTGCTAGACAGCGATCGCGTGTTTGCTGGTGTTCAATAGCTTTCAGTAAGCCAATTACCTCAGTGTCATCTGCACGGCATTCTATCCCTAAAGCACCTTGTCCAACAGCATGGAGGGAGATTTCGGGGGTGAGAATTTGATGGATGCGATCGCTCATTTCCAATCTTTCTAAACCAGCAACCGCTAAAATCAAAGCATCATACTCACCAGCATCCAATTTATCCATGCGTGTGATCAAATTTCCCCGCACATCCTTAAACGTAAAATGAGGAAACTTATGGCGTAACTGTGCCAATCTTCGCAAAGAAGAAGTCCCAATTACCGCACCCGCTGGTAAAGTCTCCAGTTTTTCACCTTGATACTTTTTATGCAGCACCACCGCATCTGCGGGGTTTTCCCGTTCTGTAATCGCTGCTAGGGTCAACCCTTCTGGTAAATTAGTCGGTAGATCCTTGAGAGAATGCACAGCAAAATCAATATCTTTATTGATCATGCCCAATTCCAGTTCCTTAGTAAATAGTCCTTTATCGCCAATTTTAGCCAAGGCTACATCCAGGATTTTGTCCCCTTGGGTAGACATGGTATGGACTTCAAAAGTAATATCGGGAAAGCTTTTCTGGAGTTCCGCTTGTACCCAGTATGTTTGAACTAAAGCTAGTTGGCTTTTACGTGAACCAATACGAATAGTGCGTGCAGGACTAGAAACTGAAGTCATAAAACTATTTGTCAAACCAGGCGATAAACTAACATTTATCTAGACTACCGCAGGGAGTGACTTACTGGATTAAATCGGGATAATTCCGTGAAGATTTTCTGTGCCAGTAACTTTACATTTATTTACAATTCTTGAAATAGATCCCCGACTTCTCAAAGA
>NZ_JADEWA010000207.1:0-8999 GCF_015207865.1 Dolichospermum sp. LEGE 00246 | reverse complement strand
CTGGAAATACCAGAGCTACAGCCCGTAAGGTTGAGACATTAACAGGATCTCAAAGTTTTAGTGATTGGGTTGGAAGTGTTGATACTAACGATTACTATAGTTTCAATGTGGGAACACAAAGTAACTTGAGTCTGAATTTAACAGGCTTAACTGCCAATGCGGATGTTCAATTACTTAATAGTTCTGGAGGTGTAATTACCACTTCTGCAAAAACTGCCACCACTTCTGAATCCATTGCCAGTCTGTTGAGTGCAGGTGCTTATTTTGTGCGGGTATATCGGTCTAGTGGTGACACTAACTACAGTTTGTCGTTAAATGCTACACCTGTTGATAGTGCTGGAAATACCTTAGTGGCAGCCCGCAATGTTGGTGCATTAACAGGAACTCAAAGTTTTAGTGATTGGGTTGGAAGTGTTGATACTAACGATTACTATAGTTTCAATGTGGGAACACAAAGTAACTTTAGTTTGAGTTTAACAGGCTTAACTGCTAATGCGGATGTTGAATTACTCGATAGTTCTGGAGGTGTAATTACCACTTCTGCAAATACTGACACTACTTCTGAATCCATTACTAGTCTGTTGGGTATAGGTACTTATTATGCACGGGTGTATCAATTCAGTGGTGATACTAACTACAGTTTATCGTTGAATGCGACACCTGTTGATAATGCTGGAAATACCAGAGCTACAGCCCGTAAGGTTGAGACATTAACAGGATCTCAAAGTTTTAGTGATTGGGTTGGAAGTGTTGATACTAACGATTACTATAGTTTCAATGTGGGAACACAAAGTAACTTTAGTCTGAATTTAACAGGCTTAACTGCCAATGCGGATGTTGAATTACTTAATAGTTCTGGAGGTGTAATTACCACTTCTGCAAAAACTGCCACCACTTCTGAATCCATTACCAGTCTGTTGAATGCGGGAAGTTATTTTGTGCGGGTATATCGGTCTAGTGGTAACACTAACTACAGTTTGTCGTTAACTGTTGATAATGCGGGAAATACCCTAGCTAAAGCCCGTAATGTTGGCACATTAACAGCAACTCAAAGTTTTAATGATTGGGTAGGAAGTTCTGATACTAACGATTACTATAGTTTCAACGTGGGAACACAAAGTAACTTTAGTCTAAATTTAACAGGCTTAACTGCCGATGCAGATGTTGCGTTATTCAATAGTTCTGGTACTGTAATTTCCGGTTCTTATACTGATGGAATTGTTTCTGAATCCATTACTAGTCTGTTGAGTGCAGGTGCTTACTATGTGCGGGTGTTTCAATATAGTGGCGACACTAACTACAGTTTGTCCTTAAATGCTGCTGCTCTTCCTGTTGATAATGCGGGAAATACCCTAGCTAAAGCCCGTAATGTTGGCACATTAACAGCAACTCAAAGTTTTAGTGATTGGATAGGAACTGCTGATACTAACGATTACTATAGTTTCAACGTGGGAACACAAAGTAACTTTAGTCTAAATTTAACAGGCTTAACTGCCGATGCAGATGTTGAGTTATTCAATAGTTCTGGTACTGTAATTTCCGGTTCTTATACTGATGGAATTGTTTCTGAATCCATTGCCAGTCTGTTGAGTGCAGGTGCTTACTATGTGCGGGTGTTTCAATATAGTGGCGACACTAACTACAGTTTGTCCTTAAATGCTATTGCTCTTCCTGTTGATAATGCTGGAAATACCCTACCTACAGCCCGTAATGTTGGCACATTAACAGCAACTCAAAGTTTTAGTGATTGGATAGGAACTGCTGATACTAACGATTACTATAATTTCAATGTAGGCACACAAAGTAACTTTAGTCTAAATTTAACAGGCTTAACTGCCGATGCAGATGTTGAGTTATTCAATAGTTCTGGTACTGTAATTTCCTATTCTTATACTGATGGAATTGTTTCTGAATCCATTGCCAGTCTGTTGAGTGCAGGTGCTTACTATGTGCGGGTGTTTCAATATAGTGGCGACACTAACTACAGTTTGTCCTTAAATGCTACTGCTGTTGCACCAACTCCCACACCAACTCCCACACCGATTCCGACAGATTGGTACAGTCAAAATCTACTAGATGCTCAAATTATCACTTTAACCCGTTCCTTAGCTGCTGATGGTAATTTGAGTCGCAATGATATGATTTCCATTTTCCGCGATGCTAAAGATGGTAGTGTGATTGATGCCAATGAATTAACTGACTTACGGACTCTTGTTAGTAACTCTACCCTCTTCACTATGGTTGATTATGTGAAAGTCCTATCTAATAAGATTGCAAATGGTAATGCAGCTAACATTCGTTCCGGTTTTGGTAACTTGTTTGCCGATAGTAGTGATACCCAAATGGAAAATCTGATTGGTAAGTGGTTCTTAGGTACTGATCGCCCAGATACAGGTTATACCTATAGTTATGCTAGTGGTTCTCTGTTCCAAAATGGTGCTAGTGCTGATGATATTTACCAAGGAGCGGTGGGAGATTGCTATTATGTAGCAACTTTGGCTTCTATTGCCCAGGAAAAACCTGAGTACATCCAAAATATGTTTACGGACAATGGTGATAATACCTTCACTGTGCGTTTTTATAACAATGGTGTAGCTGATTATGTCACAGTAGATCGTTACTTACCAACTTATTCATCAGGTAATGCCGCTTATGCTGGTTGGGGTGGAGGTTCTTCTACTTCCACTAGCAATGAACTTTGGGTAGCTTTAGCAGAAAAAGCTTATGCTCAGTTAGCTGAATCTGGTTGGAGTCGTACTTACAGTGGTACTCAAAATAACTCCTATGCAGCTATAGAAGGTGGTTGGATGGATACAGTAATTCGCCAGGTAACAGGATTAAGTGCTACTTCCCAATCTGTCAGCAATATGACTCAAACCCAACTGATTAATTTGGTTAATTCTAATCAGGTGTTAACAGCGGGTTTTGTCTATGGCGCTGGTTATGGTGTTGTTGATGGTCATGCTTACACCATTACTGCCTATAATGCCACTAATGGAACTTTCCACTTACGTAACCCTTGGGGAAGTTACCACGCTGATGTAACCTGGTCTCAATTATTATCTTTGAGGGCGATTCTTCAATGGTCTAATACATAGGCATAGTTGAAAGCAGTATAAATAAGTAATTAGACAAAAATATTTACAGTCATTGCGAGCGAAGGGAAGCAATCACAACCCTTGGAATTGCTTGATTTCACTTCGTTCCATATGGCTAACGCCACGCTGCGCTAACGCAACGACATTGTGTAATTAATTCTGTCTCGCTACTTAATTAATGTTTGTACTGCTGTCTACTGGTTTAATAATGATTTGAATAATTAGAGGTGATTTGGTTGAAACCGTTATTATTACTTTTTAGTTTATTCGGTTTTGATAGTATGGTAAATTCTTGTAATTATTTACTTACAGATTTTTATAGTCAACCATCTTCACACTTACAGTCAAAAGCTGTTAATAAGAAAGTTATGATTAAGGTTTCTTTATTATCTCAAGAGAATAAATTACCACCTTTAGGTATTCCTCCCCAAAGGAATCGAGATATTGGTTTTGCGACTGTATTTGTCAGCTTAGAAAATCATCAGATGAAAAATCAAACGGTGATCATTGAAAATATTGAAGTTCGTAATATTTCTGATCATAAATTACAATCTTTTAGTTTTCAGCCAAAACAAATTGAATTAAAACCTTTAGAAAATTCGGTAATTGATATTCATTTAACTAATAAAACTGGCTATTCTGGAAAAGATCAAGTAAAAGCAATAATTACCTATCAAGTCGGAGAAGAAGTTAATAAAATTGAATCTCAAGCTGTTGAGGTTGATAGACATTAGCTAGTGTGTTAATTCTAAATCCCTTATCCCATAAGACTTCATGCACAAAATGTGTCGCCATATTTTTATAAGTCGGGGATCTAATTTTTAAAGTGTATTGATATCAATACCTTTGGCTTGCAATTTTGCTAATAAGGTTTGATAATTTTGACGTTCTTGTTCTGCACGTTGATATTCCTGCTCTGCACGTTGATATTCCTGCTCTGCACGTTGATTTAATTCCAGAGATGTGAGAAACTTCCGCCCTTCAGGATAATAAATTTCTAAATTATCTGCTGTTAATTCAAACCGTATTCCTAAACGGGGACTTATCCAATTATTGATTTCTTCAATCTCTTCTAGCCATGCTTGTTCAAGAATAAAACCTGTTAATTCGATTTTGTCTGGATTATAAACATAGTATTCTTCCACGCCATGACGTTGATAAAAAAGGAGTTTCTTTGCCATTTCTTGACTACGATTTCCTGGAGATAGAATTTCAAATACTACTTGAGGTGCAATATTATTTTCTTCCCATTGTTTGTAAGAACCTCTTTTACCTTTTGGTCTCCCGAAAATCACCATAACATCAGGTGCTTGACGAGTTTTTACACTTCCCTCAACTGGATACCAAAGTAAATCACCTGCGATGAAAACATCATTTTCTGATGCAAATAATATTTCTAAATTTTCTTTAATTTTAACTATCCATTCATAATGTTCTGTATTATCAGCCATGGGATTTCCATCACTATCAGGGTAGATGATTTCTGCTTGAGTTTCTGGTGTGAGTTGTTGTACCATTTCTGTAGCTCCATTTTACCCAAGGTAAATAAATTTTTTAACTTGACAGTGGCACTTATGAATCTATTGGTAATTGTATGTGAACTACCCACACTGACCTGACGGTACAGTGTGGGATTAGAAAGCGTAGTAGTAGATTTCTTTCGTCCTCTATTACTCATCGCCTCTCTTCAAGCAGGCTAGAGGATTCTGCTATTTTAGCTAAAATGTGCCAGGAATTGCTATGCTAAAACTATAATAACTATTAAGGAAACAATGCGATCGCCTACTCTGACCCCGACAATGACTGCTTTTCCCTTGGCTGCTGTGGTTGGTCAAGAAGCCATCAAGATAGCCTTACTGTTGACAGCAGTTGATCCCGTTTTGGGGGGTGTGGTAATTGCAGGTCGTCGTGGTACGGCTAAATCTGTGATGGCGCGTGCTATTCACGCTTTGTTACCACCTATTGAAGTTGTGAAAGGTTCTGTTAGCAACTGTGACCCCAATCACCCCGAAGAATGGGATGATAAACTTTTAGCGGAAGAAAGACAGGAGATAGAAACGGAAATTATCCCTGCACCTTTTTTGCAAATTCCTCTGGGGATTACGGAAGACCGACTTTTAGGTTCTGTGGACGTGGAACAGTCGGTTAAACAAGGTGATACAATCTTTCAACCGGGGTTACTGGCTACAGCTAATCGAGGTGTGCTGTATGTGGATGAAATCAACTTATTAGATGACCAAATTAGTAACCAACTGTTATCAGTATTATCCGATGGGCGGAATCAAATTGAACGGGAAGGAATTAGTTTTCAACATCCCTGCAAACCGTTGTTTATTGCCACCTATAATCCAGAAGAAGGGGCGCTCAGGGAACATTTACTTGATAGAATAGCGATCGCCTTATCAGCAGACGGAGTTCTGGGTATAGATCAAAGAGTACAGGCAGTTGAACAAGCGATCGCCTATTCCAAATCTCCCTCAGAATTTCTCCAACAATACAGCGAAGACATAGACTCCCTCAAAACCCAAATCATCCTGGCACGGGAATGGTTAAAAGAAGTTACCATTACCCAAGAGCAAATTGCCTATCTCGTCAATGAAGCCATTCGCGGAGGTGTAGAAGGACATCGTGCAGAACTATTTGCAGTCCGCGTAGCCAAAGCCGCAGCAGCCTTAGAAGGACGTAACACCGTCACCGCTGAAGATCTACGTCGGGCTGTGGAATTGGTGATAGTTCCCAGGACTACTATAATACAAACACCACCCCCAGACCAACCACCACCACCTCCCCCACCACCACAAGAAAGTCAAGACGAGTCGGAACAAGAAGAAGAACAAGAGGAAGAACAGGAAGAGGAAAAAGAAGAAGACCAAGAACAGCAAGAACCCCCAGACATTCCCGAAGAGTTTATCTTTGACCCCGAAGGGGTAATTCTCGACCCAGAAGTGCTTTATTTTACCCAAATGGCACAACGGCAAGGTAAATCAGGAAGTCGCAGTATTATCTTCTCAGACGATAGGGGACGGTACATTAAACCGATGATTCCCAAAGGTAAAGCTCGGAGAATAGCCGTAGATGCCACATTGCGAGCCGCAGCCCCGTATCAAAAAGCACGCCGCGCTAGACAACCTGGTAAAAAGGTGATTGTTGAACAGGGAGATATCCGTTCTAAACGGTTGGTGAGAAAAGCCGGTGCTTTAGTGGTGTTTGTTGTGGATGCTTCTGGTTCAATGGCTTTAAATAGAATGCAATCTGCCAAAGGTGCAGTTATGCAGCTTTTAACAGAAGCCTATCAAAACCGGGATCAAATCTCTTTGATCCCCTTCCGAGGAGAGCAAGCGGAAGTATTATTACCTCCTACCCGTTCCATTGCTTTAGCCAAAAATCGCTTAGAAAGATTACCCTGCGGTGGTGGTTCACCCCTCGCACATGGGTTAACTCAAGCCGTGCGGGTGGGGATAAATGCCCAAATGGGTGGGGATATCGGTCAAGTTGTTATCGTGGCAATTACTGATGGTCGTGGTAATATTCCTCTGGCTCGTTCTTTAGGTGAAACCATAGAACCGGGAGAAAAACCGGATATCAAAGCCGAATTATTAGATATTGCAGCCAGAATTCGGGCTTCAGGGATGCAATTATTGGTAATTGATACGGAAAGTAAGTTTGTATCAACTGGCTTTGCCAAGGAATTGGCGAAAACAGCAGGTGGTAAATATTATCATCTACCCAAAGCCACAGATAAAGCGATCGCCGCGATGACTAGGGGAGCGATCGCAGATATAAAATCTAGATAGTCTGAATCAGGGTTTACAGGATGTGAAAATAAATCCTGTTGACCCTCTTGTTTTGTAAATCCTGATTCTAATTTAGGCTGATTTTGCCACAGACCAAGAACGAACTTGACCTAAAGTTACAGGAATGCGATCGCTCACGTCAATAGTAAAAAGATAAACCTTTCTTGCCCTCAGTCCATTTTCGGGATCAAAAAACTTTAATTTCACATCATTCTTGGAAATATTTACATTATGTCATACAGTGATTTTACCCTCAGAAAAGTCAAGCAAACCTTTGGCATAAACACCATTGAAGATCAAAAGTTTCTGCCAGAAATCAAGCCAATAGCTGCTAGTACAACCCTAACTGATTTTTTAGTGGAAAGTTTACCATTAGCTATAGCAACAGGAAGTGAAAAAGCACGTTCTGAGTTAATCATTAGTCCGGTTTTACTGGAAGTCCGTAAGATATTACAAAGAAAAATTAGTCTATTCTCAGGTGCAGATTTTACTGTAGATTCGGCTTTAGGATTGAATGGAGTCTGTGATTTTGTTCTCAGTCTTTCACCGGAACAGTTAGAAGTTGAAGCACCCGCAGTTATGATTGTGGAAGCTAAAAAATCAGACTTAAATCCCGGTATTGGTCAGTGCATTGCGGAAATGATTGCTGCTCAAAAATTTAATGAAATTAATAATAAATCTATTCCTACAATTTATGGTAGCGTCACTAATGGTACTGTTTGGCGATTTCTGCAATTAACGGAACAAACTGTAACAATTGATTTTACAGATTATCCCCTTCCTCCTGTTGATGTCATTTTAGGAATTTTAGTTTGGATGGTAACTGCTGCTAATTAGATAATTGTCACCAATCAGGATATCCAGGATTTCAGGATTTTCAGGATGTCATTTAAATCCTGTAGTAGGTTGGGTTAAGCGACAGCGCAACAAAGTCTTTTATCTCGTTATCTCGTTCCCAGTCTCTGACTGGGAATGCGATTACAGAGGCTCTGACTCTGCTTTAATAGAAGGCAGAGCCTTCTAGAATTCATTCCCATACAGAGTATGGGAACGAGAAAGTCATAATGCGAGCATGGGGTTTACCATGTTGTTTTGCTCTAACGGGTGATGCCACGTAAACTACTCCTTCAATTAATTCGGCTTTTTTGAGATTCGGCATGGCATGATAACGCCGTTCAAATTCATGACGGGTTAATTTGTCGCCGTTTTCTAGGGGAGGAATAGTTAAGATGGGAGAAATTGTAGTAGTAGATATCATAATTTGCTCAAATTTTGCATAAAATGAAATTGTCTGAATCAGGATTTTCAGGATGTTATTTAAATCTTGTAAGTTGAGGGATGTTACCCAACATTTTGGTGATTTTGTGATTTAATTTTGTTGGGTTGCGCTGTTGCTTAACCCAACCTACATCTATTGTATTCATCCTGTTCATCCTTTAATCCTGGATATCCTGATTCAGACACTTTTTTATGTATGGTTTCAGATAGAGAACTCATGGTGATAAAGGAGTTTTTATTCCCCGTTTAACAGCTTCTGCTAAACCTTCAGATTTTTTTAATTATCCCATTTGATAAAGGGACATTGAAATTAATAATTCATAACGTTCTCCTGCTGTTAAACCAGTATTTTTCCTTTAGCTTGTAGTTCTCCCAATCGTTGATTTTGCACTACATCCATTTTTAAATTAGCTAATTCTAGAACTTCCTCATCGGAAATATCAGGAATGCTTGAATTAATGCTCATTTCTGAGAGATTATCTAAGGTAGGTAATACTATTTCTAGGGTGTCAAGTAAAACGTCTGATATCTCTCATGCTGTTGCTTCTCCAAGACGCTGGACAGAAGCAGCTAAACTTTCCGGTAAGTTAATAATTATGGGAATTGTCATAGAAAATAAAATTCTTTATTACAAATATAGTTTAGATAATGAAATTATCACCAATCAGGATTTCCAGGATTTCAGGATTTCCAGGATGTCATTTAAATCCTGTAGTAGGTTGGGTTAAGCGACAGCGCAACAAAGTCTTTTATCTCGTTATCTCGTTCCCAGTCTCTGACTTAAGGTACATCTTAGCCCCCTCATCGCTTGCGGGGAGGGGGTTGGGGG
>NZ_JADEWA010000206.1:0-9038 GCF_015207865.1 Dolichospermum sp. LEGE 00246 | reverse complement strand
GTAGCTACTTCTAAACGGTTGATTCTTTCCAAACAACGACGAATTTTTAAATTATTCTCTTTTAGTGGATCTAAAAGTTTTGCATAATATTCCGAAAATTCATATAAATCTTTCAAATAATCAATAGCATCTCTTTTGATCATTCTTTCTTTAATCTGAAAATAAACTTCATCTTTCTTGATTTCTACGCCATCTCTGGTTAAATAATGTCTGATAAATTCCGTTAAATTAACATCTAAAGTTTGTTGCATTGGTAGCCAATATTTATTATAAGCATCGTCTTGATTTTCGGTATTAATTCTCAAGAAAAAATAATTACGAATTAAATCTGCTTGTGTTAAAGGTTCACCTTTAGCATTGAGACTTTCAAAGACTAAATAAGGATTATCTTCTGTACTTAAAACAACGCTCACAATAGATAAATAACTACAGATTACTTTCTTGAGATCAGAAAAATCTAAGTTACTTTGTCTAATCTTCTTTTCAAAAAATAAGTAACATTCAGTAATACCAGAATTATTTACATAATCTTGACCATTAATTAAACTATGAAAAGACTGTCTATCTACCTGGGTAGGTTGAAGTTTATAATGATCTAAACCTTTTTTATATGGATTAACAATAATAGTATTATGAATTTCTGCGGCTAACTCATCATGAATATTTTTAGCTTTATCTCGCAAAGCACAAAGCAGGATAAAAATAGTAGTTAAACGTTGTTGTCCATCAATTAATAAATATTTACTTACACCTTCAGGTATAGCAGAAGTTGGCATAGTGACAATAGAACCCATAAAATGAGGACGACGATTATCGCTATGATATAGTTCTAAAATATCATTCCATAGAGATTCCCACTGAGATTTTTTCCAACTGTAGGCTCTCTGAAACAAGGGAACAACATACTGTTTATTACCTTCAATAATCTCTTGCAGCTTAGTTTCTGATGCTTGCATGGTTAATGTACTCTGATTTACTCGATAGTTATGCTTTTAGTATAAAAGAATCTTGTATAAATAGCACAAGATAGCGTAACAAAATTAAACATCAAATTCAAATATATCCAGGGAATAAATTCCCTGTCTAAAAGCAAAGGTCGGTTAAAACCGACTCATAAAAAATATCGGTTCTACCGCTCCCCTTATGGAGAAGAATATTAATTTTTGTAGGTTGGGTTGAGGGACGAAACCCAACACCCCTTACTATCCTACCGCTAATGTTGGGTTTCACTTCGTTCTACCCAACTTACAATAAATGTTGTTTTACATAAAGGGAACGGTAGAGCCAAAATATCTTTTCCTCTTTGCGTGAGAAAATATTTTAACTTTGATTCACCATCCAAATTACCAAATTATCAGGTTGTGAAAAATCCAAAATAGCTTCCGAAATCTCATCTAAATTTTCACCTGATAACTCTTGAGTCATATATCTATGCTTGCATACAAAAGGGAGAAAACTCGGTTCAATTCCGAGGCAGTCCATTTACATTTTGCGTATTTGCTTGGGAAAAACCCTAAACTTTCATAAACTATCTAACTTGGCCAAAGATATTTTCACACAATTACAAACACCAAGCCAATCACGCTCTGACAAATGACCAATTAAACTAAAATTAGCTGAAGGTGGCAGTGTCACAATATAACTGCGAAAAATAGACGCAACTCGTAAACCAGCCTCATTCCAATCTTGAAGTATATAGTCAGTAATACCTAATGCAGTTGTTTGAGAAGTAATTAATCCAATGATAACATCAGGACGATTTGCGTGATAAATTACAGATGATAAAACTACAGCCGGACGGCGTTTAATACCTGTAGCGCCAGGAAAATCAACCGTTACCACATCCCCAGGATTAAATTTCACTGTGTTATTTCCTCACTTTCTGGAAATATCGAAGCAGCATATTGTAAAGAAAAAGAGGTGATATCAAGTTGGTCTTCTTCTGTCCAAGTATGACTTTCATCAATAACAGACAAATTTTTCTCAGCTAAATTATTTTCTAAAGCGTTGAGAATGAGTCTAGCAATTATATCTTGTTCGGTTTCAGGAAGTTGCTTTATTTGTTTAATGGCTTCTTCAAGTAATTGAGTCATAGTTTTTACCGCTAATCATTATCTATTATACTAGATATAAGACAGCCAGGGAATAAATTCCCTGTCTAAAAGCAAAAGTCGGTTAAAACCGACTCATAAAAAATATCTTTTCCTCTTTGCGTGAGAAAACATTTTAACTTTGATTGGCTATCCAAATTACCAAATTATCAGGTTGTGAAAAATCCAAAATAGCTTCCGAAATCTCATCTAAATTTTCACCTGATAATTCTTGAGTTTATGACTCTAACTTTGCAGATTTTGATTGTGATATTTCCTCAAAGCCGTGATAATTTCTCCATTCGCTTCTGGAAAGGTAAAATTATCCAATTCATCTAAACTCACCCAGCGAATTTCATCACATTCTATGGTTTGGGGAATACCTGCTAAATGCTGAGAATGATGGACTGTTAAAGTTACTCGTAAATGAGTATAGGTATGATCAATAGTAATTAGATGTTCTCCAACGGCAATTTCTATGCCTAATTCTTCAGAAATTTCTCGTTTAATACATTCTTGAATAGTTTCACCAACTTCAATTTTTCCACCTGGAAATTCCCACAAACCACCCATTGCACCTGTAGGTAAACGTCTATCAATTAATATCTGTTTTTGGTCATTCCAAATAACAGCAACACCAATAATTTTATGAGGAATAGAAGGAATACTTTTATTCATATAGGGAACAGGGAATAGGGAACAGGGAATAGGGAACAGGGAACAGGGAATAGGTAACAGGGAATAGGGAATAGGAAATAAATTCTTTCCAATTACCAATTACCAATTACCAATTACCAATTACCAATTACCAATTACCAATAAATAAAAAAACTCAGCAGACTAATTATATCTCTACTGAGTTGATATTTATAACAACAGTCAAGGTGTTTAGGACATGAATTGTTCGTGTCAACGTACTGTAGGTATTCATGAAACCCTATTCACAACAGATTTTTACTCCTGACTCCCGCTGTATTTTGGTAATTTTTTTACAAAAACATTATTCAACTTCGCTACTATTAGATTCTGTTGTTTGCATAACTACATCAAAACCCATTCTTTGTTCTGCATTGCGTAAAAAATAGCCACTAATCATAGCTGATGCTAATAAGCGACCTAAGTTTTCCCGACTAGTAGAAATAGTAATCCCGAATTGTTCAGAAGGTAAATTTCCTAAAAGTCCAATGATGTTCCGTTCCATTACCTGCAAAACTTCCGTAGAAGTGGGTTTAGATAATTGATTAACTGTTTCTGGACTTAACGATTTAACATATTGCCATAATAAATTACTTGTTTCCGACTCACTATTAAAAAATTCTGATACTCGATTAGATTTGTTACTCACCTTTGACCTCCTGTACTGCCACTAGTAACGACGGTATTTGTGACTGGAATAACTTGTAGTTATTGCTTATTCGATCTAGTTGACTATTATATATATAATTCATGTCAACCAATCTAACAGTTTATTCCTTTCGAGGGAGTCGGTTTAACCGTACTCAAATGGGAGTGGTTTTCACCTATTGAGTGAGTATACCTGAGTTCGACATAAGATAATTTGTGGAAAACTGCCCTAATTATGAGTTTCAAACCCTTATTCTCTCGTTGAAAAAATCATAACTCCGTTCGCGTAGCGTCTCCGAACTCCGAACTCCGAACTCAAATGAGTATGGGTGGGGAAACTCCACCCACAAAGCAAAAAATAACTGACCATTAACTAATAACAACTGACTAACTTGCAAGATACTCATTCATAGTTGCTTTAGATTTGCGAAGTTTGTTTAGTGCTTCCCGTTCAATTTGGCGGACTCGTTCCCGGCTAATATTCAGGATTTCACCAATTTTAGCCAAAGTTAAAGATTGTCCATCTACTAAACCAAAGCGGAGACTAATCACTTCCTTTTGCTGGGGTGTGAGTTCTGACATCATCCGTTCTAAGTCATAAGACAGGGAAGTTTGCATGACAAAATCTTCCGGTGTTGCCCCTGTGTCTTCTAGCATTTCTCCCAGTTCGGTGTCATAGTTATCTCCCAGACGTAAATCTAGAGATAATGGTAGACGGGCTTTTTCTAGGTACTCTCGCACCTGTTTGGGTGTTAAATCTAGTTCTTGGGATAATTCCGCTACTGTGGGCGCACGTCCTAGTCCTTGGGATAGTTGACGCTGGGCTTTTTTAATTTTGTTGAGTTTTTCCGTAATATGAATGGGCAAGCGAATAGTCCGGGCTTTTTCGGCGATCGCCCGAGTAATGGCTTGACGTATCCACCAATAGGCATACGTAGAAAATCTGTATCCTTTGGTAGGGTCAAATTTCTCTACACCCCGTTGCATACCAATACTGCCCTCTTGAATGAGATCAAGTAAGTCAACATTACGTTTAATGTACTTTTTGGCAACGGAAACGACTAAGCGGAGATTGGCTTCTACCATTTTCCGTTTGGCTATTTCACCAACTGCGATCGCTTGATTTAATTCTGATACTTCTATATCAGAGGCTGCTGCCCATTCTTCTACAGTTGGTTCATGACCTAACTGGGTAGCCAGACCTTCCCGGGTCTCATGCAAGGCAGTAGATCGTTGCACCTGTTTACCATAAAAAATCTCTTCTTCGTGGGTGAGAAGTGGCACACGGCCAATCTCACGCAGGTAAGTCCGCACGAGGTCGGTGGCTGATTGAGCGGTCTTCATGGCGCTACTCTTGGGTAATGGTGGGTTTGCTGATAGGGTCGTTAACGAAATAATGTTTTGAGATTTGTCGCACCCGATAAACTCAGGTTGCCCATATTTGGGTAAATTAGGTACTTCACTGCCAAACGTTACATCTGTCTCCTTGTTTCCACAAGTATCTGTAGTTAGATACACAGTAGCAAGTCAAACATTTTTTGTGTTTTCGGGAATATTAATAATTGTAACATTTATGAGAATAATTTGACTATAGGGAAACCCGCACTTCGGCAGTAATTTGAGATGACTTCAGACTCTGAAATTACTGAATGGCATACATTTCCTTAAACAACGGCTAATCCTCTAGCGGAGAAATAGCTTCCTCATATTTGTTAAAATATCTCAATGATAACGATAATGATTTTTTTGTAACAATTGCTTAATAATGTCGGACTATGATTTTTAGGATTATTTTGATGAAGATGAGGAAAACGTCTGAACTATGATTTTTCTGATTATTTTGGTTAATATGAGGGATTTTCCCGATAAATCCGCAGGATTCATCATAAAAATCATCAAAGGTCTGAACTATGATTCTTGTGATTCTTTTAATTAAGATGATATATCTGTCGTAAAAATCATAGATTTCTGCGAAAAACTAGCCAAATAATCATAAAAATCATCAAAATCACAAAAATCATAGTTTAGACAATTAACTTCTTGGACAGTATTCTTGGATCACCTTGACATCTAAAGTTGTATTTTGCAGAGAACAGATGGCTGCGGCTGTGGCTCTAGCACCTGCAATAGTAGTAATGATGGGGATTTTGTAGCCTAAGGCGGTGCGACGAATTAACTTAGAATCGGCATGAGCTTCTTCTCCAGAAGGTGTGTTGATGATCAGTTGAATGTTGCCATTTTTAATCGCATCCAGGACATGAGGACGACCTTCATGGAGTTTGAGAACTGATTTTACCTCTAACCCTTGTTCTTGCAGGACTTGGCGTGTCCCTTGGGTAGCCATGATTGTAAAGCCTAACTTAATAAACTCCTTAATCACATCTGCTGCGAGAGGTTTGTCTCTGTCACTCATGGAAACAAATACAGTTCCTTGAAGCGGTAATTTTTCCCCTGCGCCTAATTCTGCTTTGGCAAAGGCGCGACCGAAATCGCTGTCAATACCCATTACTTCGCCAGTTGAGCGCATTTCTGGACCCAAAATAGTATCTGTACCAGGGAACTTACTAAATGGTAAAACCGCTTCTTTGACGGCAATATGAGAAGGAATAACTTCTTTGGTAAATTTCACTTCCTCTAAGGTTTTTCCCGACATAATTAAGGATGCGAGTTTGGCTAATTGTACCCCTGTGGCTTTAGATACAAAGGGAACTGTCCGTGATGCTCTGGGGTTAGCTTCTAAAATATACACTTGGGGAGAATAGCCATTTGCACCGACTACGGCAAATTGAATATTCATCAACCCAACTACAGATAGAGCTTGTGCTAGTTGAACCGTCCATAAACGGATTTGGTTGAGGACAGCGGGAGAGAGGGAAATGGAAGGTAAGGAACAAGCTGAGTCACCGGAGTGAATCCCCGCTTGTTCGATGTGTTCCATGATGCCACCAATGACGACATTACCAGTATGATCGGCGATCGCATCTACATCCACTTCAATGGCGTTTTCTAAGAATTTATCAATTAAAATCGGGTGATCTGGTTCTACTTGCACAGCAAAGGTCATGTAACGTTCTAATTCAGTATCGGAATAAACGATTTCCATCGCCCTTCCCCCCAATACATAACTAGGACGAACTACTACAGGATAACCAATGCGCTTGGCAACAATTAAAGCATCTTCATAGCTTCTCGCCATACCATTAGGTGGTTGGGCGATATTTAATTTTTGCAGAATCTTTTCAAACCGTTCCCTGTTTTCTGCCATATCTATAGAATCGGGAGATGTTCCCCAAATCTTGGTGATACTATTAGCTTTTTGTAAATACTCTTGCAGGGGAACGGCTAATTTTAATGGTGTTTGGCCACCGAATTGGACGATGATACCGACGGGGTTTTCGGCTTCGATGATGTTGAGAACGTCTTCTTTAGTTAATGGTTCAAAATACAGGCGATCGCTGGTATCGTAATCTGTAGAAACTGTTTCTGGGTTAGAATTGACCATAATTGTTTCATACCCGGCATCATGTAGAGAATATGCAGCATGACAACAACAATAATCAAACTCAATTCCTTGACCAATGCGGTTTGGACCACCACCCAAAATCATCACCTTGGGTTTATCTGTTGGTAATACTTCCGTTTCTTCTTCGTAGGTAGAATAGTAATATGGAGTCAGAGCTTCAAATTCAGCAGCACAGGTATCAACAGTTTTGTAAACGGGGATAACTTCTAGCTGTTTGCGATATGTGCGAACTTCGTCTTCTTTGGTTTTTGTAGCATAAGCTATTTGGCGATCGCTAAATCCATTTCTTTTCACATCATACATTTGCGCTTTTGTCAACTGTTTTAAGGGCGTGCGCTTGAGAAATTTTTCTATTTCTAAAATTTCTTGCAATTTATCTAAAAACCAAGGGTCAATTGCTGTCAGTTCGTAGATTTCCTCATTACTCATTCCTAGCTGCATAGCATGACGCACAGAAAAGATGCGTTCTGGGTTAGGTGTCCGCAATTGGGCGCGAATTTGTTCACCACTGGGCAATTTTTCGGCTTTATCACAACCCCAACCAGCGCGTCCGGTTTCCAGAGAACGTAAAGCTTTTTGAAAGGATTCATTAAATGTCCGCCCAATAGCCATGGCTTCGCCCACTGACTTCATTTGAGTAGTTAACACCGCTTCTGAACCGGGGAACTTTTCAAACGCAAACCGGGGAATTTTCGTAACCACATAGTCAATTGTCGGTTCAAAGGAAGCGGGGGTTTTTTTGGTGATATCGTTTTGTAGTTCATTCAAAGTATAACCCACAGCTAACTTCGCCGCGATTTTGGCAATGGGGAAACCTGTAGCCTTGGAAGACAAAGCCGAACTGCGGGAGACGCGGGGGTTCATTTCAATTACCACTACGTCACCATTCACGGGATTTACAGCAAACTGAATATTAGAACCGCCCGTTTCCACACCAATTTCCCGGATAATTTTAATTGCCATATCCCGTAACCGTTGATATTCTTTATCAGTTAGGGTTTGGGCGGGGGCGACGGTGATAGAATCCCCTGTATGAATCCCCATAGGGTCGAGATTTTCGATAGAACAGATAATGACGACGTTATCGGCTAAATCCCGCATTACTTCTAATTCATACTCTTTCCAACCCAATAAAGATTGGTCAATGAGAATTTGGGAAACGGGACTAGCATCAATTCCTACTTGTGCCATTTCTTCAAATTCTTCTTGATTGTAGGCGATACCGCCACCAGTCCCCCCCATTGTAAAGGCTGGACGGATAATTAAAGGATATGTGCCAATTTGCAGAGCGATCGCCTTTGATTCGTCTAAAGTAGAAGCTGTACCACTGGGACATACTGCAACCCCAATTTTAGCCATAGCCTCATTAAACAGTTTCCTGTCTTCGGCTTTTTCAATTGCGGGTAATTTTGCACCAATTAACTCGACGTTGTATTTCTCCAAAACGCCATTTTTGGCTAAGGCTACAGCCAAGTTAAGGGCGGTTTGTCCTCCCATTGTTGGCAATAAAGCATCTGGACGTTCTTTGGCAATGACTTTTTCCACTATTTCCGGTGTCAACGGTTCAATATAGGTGCGGTCGGCGGTTTCCGGGTCGGTCATGATTGTCGCTGGGTTGGAGTTTACCAGCACGACTTCATAGCCTTCTTCTCGCAAGGCTTTACAGGCTTGAGTTCCAGAGTAGTCAAATTCACAGGCTTGACCAATCACAATTGGTCCTGAACCTAACAGGAGAATTTTTTTGAGGTCTTGACGACGGGGCATAGTTTTTACCTTAGATTACAAAAATACAAATCTTGACTATTTTAAGGGTCTTTACGCCTCATCATGCCATTCATTATTAACTTTTCCGGGTTTTGATGACGGTAAGGGGAAGGATTTATAGATATGGGGGATTTTTGGTACTGGTTTTTACGTTTTTTCTCGGCGTTGCATAATTTAAGTATGAATTAAGCTCACGCAAAGGCGCAAAGGCGCAAAGGTAAGAGTTTGAAAAATTAAAGCAAGAGAATTTTATGTCTAAATTCTGAGTTTATTTAATTGTTATGGATTATAACAATAAGACTGCACAGATAATTAAT
>NZ_JADEWA010000020.1:0-26782 GCF_015207865.1 Dolichospermum sp. LEGE 00246 | reverse complement strand
AAATATAATTTCTACAACATCCCAATTATCATTTTCAGGAATTATAGCTTGATAAATAAAACCATCTTCTGATTTTCTAAAAGCATCATATAAATCAATATTACCAGAACGAATATTTTTTAATCTTCCTTTTGACATGGGAGAATAAAGCCAAGTTTTATGATCTGGTGTTTCATCTATCCAAACAGCAAAAAAAATCTGTCCTGAAGCATTTTGACAGCTAAATAAACAGGGAAAATCATAATATTCATAGATTTCAATAATTTCTAGGTTTACTAGCGGTGGGTATTGTGGTAGTAATTTCATAGATGAACCTCATGTTTAGTCAGGATAAGCAATGTTAACAATTTCAAAATTTCGCCAAGGTTCTTGATTAACTGGAAACCACCAAGTATGATGATCATTACCTGTTTTCCTGGAAGGTGTGTTTAATATTACTCCTAAATCAGAATTTATATATGCTAATGCTAATTGTTTTTTGCGAAGTGCAGGAATTTTATTACGAGCATTACAAACTCCTACTTCTGAGGTAAAAACAGAGTTTCATTCCAAAAATGTCATTGACAGTATCTGAGTGCGGAACAAACCAAAACGCTGCATAGAAAAGTGCAAATGCAAACAAGAATCCGCCAAATAACTTGTACAAGGAAACTCTTTCACTAATATCTTCTGCACTGTATCCCTTCAGAAAGTCAAAAATGTTATCTTTCATTTGTAAGAGGTTAATAAAATAACAAGCTAAATTCTAAGTTAGAAGGCTTGAGAATGTCAATTTCTTTATCAATAACTATAAAATGCACACAATTACAAATAAATCCATATCACAAATCATCAGGAGTTAAAGCAGTAAGTTTACTGATTCTTGCTAACATTCTCGGACCAATCTCTTCATTATCATGAAAAGCAAAGACAAAATCAGCCCAATCAGGATGTGACAGAATTTTGTGTGAACCCGATTGACGTTTGATTTTCCACCCAATACGTAACAAAGCAGCTAAAACGCGCTTTGCTTTTTGACTAGACCATTGACTCATGCTGCTGCAAAAGAAACACTAAATAAATCTGGTTTTACTTCCCCATGTTCCAGTTTATCAGCCAAAACACGCAAAGCCAAAGCCTGAACCTTAGCCACCGCCTCCTGTCTTGTGTTTCCATAAGCCAACACACCGGGAAAATCAATCACTTCCGCAATAAAGCGTCCATCTTCCTCTTGTTCAATCTCTATTTTCAAGTTCATAGCCTGTAACGGTAAGGTAATAAAAGCGATATTTGAGTAAAACAATCAAAATATATGACCTCCATAGATTCTAGCAAACACAAAAAAGCCAAAGCCCTCAAACCCGGAAGCGTGCGCCCCGCCAAAGAACTATGTAGCGAATGCGGACTATGCGACACCTACTATATCCACTACGTCAAAGAAGCCTGCGCCTTCATTACCCAAAGAATAGACGAACTAGAAACCACCACCCATAAACGCCCCCGCAACCTAGAAGACGAAAACGAACTATATTTTGGCGTACACCAAGAAATGATGTCCGCCAGAAAACAACAACCAATAGAAGGCGCACAATGGACAGGAATAGTTAGCAGCATAGCCATAGAAATGCTCAATCGTGGCTTAGTAGAAGGCGTAGTTTGTGTGCAAAACAGCAAAGAAGACCGCTTTCAACCCATGCCCATTATCGCCCGCACCCCCGAAGAAATACTAGCAGCCAAAGTCAATAAACCCACCCTATCCCCCAACCTATCCGTATTAGAAGAGATAGAAAAATCAGGAATGAAACGGTTATTAGTCATCGGAGTAGGTTGTCAAATCCAAGCATTACGAGCCGTAGAGAAAAAACTCGGCTTAGAAAAACTCTACGTACTCGGAACACCATGCGTAGATAACGTTACCCGCGCCGGACTGCAAAAATTTTTAGAAACCACCAGCCGTTCCCCCGAAACAGTAGTCAGTTACGAATTTATGCAAGACTTCCGAGTCCACTTCAAACACGAAGACGGTTCAGAAGAAACAGTCCCCTTCTTCGGCTTAAAAACCAACGTCCTCAAAGACATCTTCGCCCCATCATGTATGAGTTGCTTCGATTACGTCAACTCCCTCGCTGATATCGTCGTCGGGTATATGGGCGCACCTTACCAATGGCAATGGATAGTAGTCAGAAACGATACAGGCAAAGAAATGCTCGAACTCGTCAAAGACCAACTCCACACCCAACCAGTCATGTCCCAAGGAAACCGGAAACCAGCAGTACAGCAAAGCATACCAGCTTATGATCAAGCCGTCACCTTACCCATGTGGGCAGCGAAATTAATGGGTGTGGTGATAGATAAGATTGGCCCCAAAGGACTGGAATATGCGAGATTTTCCATAGATTCCCACTTTGCGAGAAATTATTTGTATGTGAAGCGGAATCATGGGGAGAAGTTGGAATCTCATGTACCGGAGTTTGCGAAACGGATAGTGGGGCAGTATAAGTTACCGGAATAAGGTCTCACGCAAAGGCGCAAAGACGCAAAGGGAAGAAGCGTCTTTGTCCTGAGTTTATAGGTTGTTCGCAATGCGGGAGATTCCGTCTTTGATGAGAAATGATCCGAAGTTTATGAGTAAACCAAGGCGTTTATCAGCGAGACGAAGGTAAGTTAATAGTTGTTTTTTATGCACCGGGTGAACTGTTTCTACAGATTTAAGTTCGATAATAACTTTGTTTTCAACTATTAAATCAGCCCGAAAACCTATCTCTAGATGAACATCTTCATAAACTACAGGTATGGGTTGCTCCGCTTTTACCTGCAATCCTCGCTTTCCTAACTCATATTCCAGAACAGACTGGTAAACAGATTCCAACAAACCTGCTCCCAACTTCGTATGAATTTTATACGCAGCATCAACAACCTCCCTTGCAATCTCATTCTCATTCATTTTCTTACCTTTGCGCCTTTGCGCCTTTGCGTGAGGATTATTCTATATTTATCACCGCCTCAATAGCCGCTTGTAAAGCAAGAGATACATGAGTCCAATGAGTCCCCCCTTGGCAATAAACCACATAAGGTTCTCGCAATGGACCATCTGCCGATAATTCCAAGGTACTCCCTTCGATAAATGTCCCCCCAGCCATGACTACTTGGCTTTCGTAGCCTGGCATATCGTCGGGTATGGGGTCGAGATAAGACCCGATGGGGGAATGCTGCTGTATGGCTTTGCAGAAGGCAATCAGTTTTTTGGCTGAACCCAGTTTAATGGCTTGAATCACATCTCCTCTGGGCGCTAATGGTGGGGGGTTGACTGGATAACCCAGTTTGTCAAATACATAACCTGTTAGGTATGTTCCTTTCATCGCTTCCCCTACCATCTGCGGGGCTAAAAATAATCCTTGGAATAACAGGCGATTTTGATCAAAGGTTGCTCCGCCTTCGCTACCAATTCCGGGGGCTGTCAGTCTACAAGCGGCGGCTTCTACTAGGTCTGCTCGTCCGGCTATATAACCACCTGCACTCACGACTGTACCTCCAGGATTTTTAATCAATGAACCAGCTATTAAGTCAGCACCAATATGGGTTGGTTCTTGGGTTTCTATGAATTCGCCGTAGCAGTTGTCTACAAAACAAACTGTGTGAGGATTTTGCTGTTTGACTATGTAAACAATTTTCTCTATGTCGGCTATGGAAAGGCTTGGTCGCCATGAATATCCGCAGGAACGTTGAATCAATACTAACTTTGTGTTGTCAGTAATGCTAGTGCTTAAGTTTTGCCAATCTATTTTTCCTTGATCAGTTAATTCCAATTGGCGGTATTTTATGCCAAAATCAATAAGAGAACCTTGGCCTTGTCCTCTCAAGCCAATTACCTCTTCCAAAGTATCGTAGGGAGAACCGACTACTGCTAACATTTCATTCCCAGGACGAAGAACACCGTACAGCGCACAAGCGATCGCATGAGTTCCCGAAACAAACTGCACTCGCACCACCGCAGATTCAGCACCCATCACTTGGGCAAAAACTTGATCTAAGGTTTCTCGTCCTAAATCATCGTGTCCGTAGCCACTTACGCCTGCAAAATGGTGTGCGCCTACTCGGTGATGACGAAAGGCATCTAATACTCGTTTAAGATTATGCTTGACCTGAGCGTCAATACCAGAAAAAATTTCTAATAGCGCCTGTTCTGCTTCCCGCAGCTGTTCAAAGCTGTTCATCATTTCCTCATTCAAAAACATAAAATAGATATGCGGATTTTAGGATCGCGCAGACTAGGCTGAACAATTTCTATTCAGGTTACTGCATGACAATTGCTACTTCTAAACCTCACATTAACTGGGTCAATACCCTATTTTTCGTTGCATTGCACGTCGGCGCTCTCTTTGCCCTAGTTCCTAGCAATTTTAGCTGGCAGGCAGTTGGTGTGGCTTTATTGCTCTACTGGGTGACTGGAGGTTTAGGTATTACTTTGGGATATCACCGTCTTGTTACTCACCGTAGCTTTCAAACACCCAAATGGTTAGAGTATGTCTTGGTGATTTTTGGCACACTTTCTTGTGAAGGTGGTCCCATCGAATGGGTGGGTACACATCGAATTCACCACTTACATTCCGATACTGAATCTGATCCCCATGATTCAAATCAAGGTTTCTGGTGGAGTCACATGGGTTGGATGATTCATTTCGCTCCCGCTCACGATCAAGTTCCTCGCTTCACTAAAGACATTATTGATGACCCAGTTTATCAGTTTTTACAGAAATATTTCATTTTCTTACAAATTGCTTTGGGCTTGGTCTTATACTTCATAGGCGGATGGCCAATGGTGGTCTGGGGAATTTTTGTCCGCATTATCTGGGTTTATCACTGTACTTGGTTGGTAAATAGTGCTACTCATAAATTCGGATACCGCTCTTATGATTCTGGTGACAGATCAACTAATTGTTGGTGGGTTGCTATTCTTGTATTTGGCGAAGGTTGGCATAATAACCACCATGCTTTTCAATACTCTGCTCGTCATGGTTTGGAATGGTGGGAAATTGATATAACTTGGATGACAATTCAGTTATTGCAATTACTGGGTCTAGCAACAAATGTGAAACTGGCAGAGAGAAAGGCATAATACAGATTTCATGCTCAAAGTCAATAGTTTTATAGTCAATCTTTGGCTGGAAACTATTGACTTTTTGTGTGCAAATGGGGCAATTTAAAATTTTTAAATTTTAATTGCTAACTAACTATCCTAAGTGGTTGTTAAGTTGCTATAATCTCAGAAATTAATGTTACAAAACTTTGCAGCAAGTTACGTTTTTTAGTAACGTTGTGTTGCAGTCTGTTGTTTTTCAGGTATTCATGACTACATCAATCATCAAAAGTCAGGAAATAACGGTCTCCACAGACCTGGGCAAAGACCAAATAAAACTAAAGCATATTATCAAAAGTCTGCCCAAGGAATGTTTCCAGAAAAATAGCCGCAAAGCCTGGACAACTGTAATTCTCAGTTTATCTATGGCTGCATTGGGCTATTATTTCATCGCAATTTCCCCTTGGTTTCTTTTACCCTTAGCTTGGATTTTTACAGGAACTGCTTTAACAGGTTTTTTTGTTATTGGTCACGATTGTGGTCATCGTTCATTTGCAAACCGTCGCTGGGTAAATGATTTAGTGGGACATTTTTTCATGATGTTCTTGATTTACCCTTTTCATAGCTGGCGGATTAAACATAATCACCACCATAAACATACTAACAAGCTAGACGAAGACAACGCTTGGCATCCTATTAGAACAGAGGTTTTTGCAGGTTGGTCTAAGAATAGACAATCTGCCTTTGAGTTGTTTATGCGTCAACGTCTCTGGTGGGTAGGTTCGATTGGTCATTGGGCAGTTGTGCATTTTGATTGGCGCAATTTTCAGAAAAAAGACCAAGCTAGTGTCAAACTTTCTGTAGCTGTAGTAGTTGCTTTTGCAGCTATTGTCTTCCCAAGTTTAATTATTACAACTGGTGTTTGGGGTTTTATTAAATTCTGGTTTATTCCCTGGATGGTTTACCACTTCTGGATGAGTACCTTCACTATTGTTCACCACACTCTTCCAGATGTTCCTTTTTCAACTGCTGATAAATGGAATGAAGCCTTAGCACAGTTATTTGGGACAATTCATTGTGATTACCCTCAGTGGGTAGAAGTTCTTTGTCACGATATTAATGTTCATGTTCCCCATCATATTTCTACTGCTATTCCTTCCTATAATTTACGGTTGGCTTACAGTAGCATCAAAGAAAATTGGGGTCCTTATCTCCATGATGAATATAAGTTCTCTTGGAATTTGATGAAAGAAATCACTAATCAATGTCAACTCTACAAAACTGATATTGGTTATACTACTTTTGACGCATACCGGGCAGCGAAATAATTATCCATGAGTGATGAATTTAGAAAGTATAAATTTGTTAATTGCTTACTTGTACTTTCATCACCAGTTCCTTTAGTTTGGCAATTAACCACGAATGTTGAGTAAAATTGCCAATATTTCTCTGTTTAAATTCCAGTGGTAACTAAATATTACCTCACAGTTAATTGATAATTTACAATCAACCAATCCAGTGCAATTAGATACAATCCAGTTTAATCAAGACCCTAGTTCCCAACCTGGTGAAGGTAAAGAAAAGTTACCTTTTACTCTTCAGGATTTAAAAGCTGCTATTCCCGCTGAATGTTTTCAGCCTAGTGTGACTAAATCGCTTTATTATTTCTTTCGTGATGTTCTGATTGTGGGACTGCTGTATGCAGTTGCCAATTACCTAGATTCTTGGTATTTCTGGCCAATTTTTTGGGTAATGCAAGGAACGATGTTTTGGGCTTTGTTTGTAGTTGGTCATGACTGCGGACACCAATCTTTTTCTAAGCATAAGTGGTTAAATGATCTAGTTGGTCATATTACCCATACTTTCATTCTTGTTCCTTATCATGGTTGGAGAATTAGCCACAGAACTCACCACAAAAATACAGGCAGTTTAGAGAATGATGAAAGCTGGTATCCTGTCTCTGAATCAGAGTATGATGAGATGCCTTTAGCGCAGAGAATAGGGCGTTTTTATCTGTTCTTATTGGCTTATCCAGTTTATTTATTCAAGCGTTCTCCTGGTAAAGAAGGTTCTCACTTTTCACCCAGCAGCCCGCTGTTTAAGCCTTCAGAAAAATGGGACATTATCACCAGCACCACCCTTTGGATTAGTATGGTGGCTGTGTTAGGTTTATTCACTTATCAATATGGTTGGATGTGGTTGTTAAAATACTACGCTGGCCCTTATATTGTCTTTATCATTTGGTTAGATTTGGTGACTTTCTTACACCACACTGAACCCGGAGTTCCTTGGTATCGTGGGGAAGAATGGACTTTCCTGAAAGGGGCAATTTCTAGTGTTGACCGAGATTATGGGATTTTTAACCACATTCATCATGATATCGGTACTCATGTTGCTCACCACATTTTCTTGAATATGCCTCATTACAATTTGTTGAAAGCGACTGAGGCAATTAAACCAATTATGGGTGAGTATTTCCATGAATCGAAAGAACCAGTTTGGAAGTCTTTGTGGAATTCCGCTATTGGTTGTCATTTTGTTCCAGATACAGGTAGTAAGGTTTATTACACTTCTAAGAGTCAGAATGCAAAATAGTCGGTAGATTTTTTAAAGCTAGGAAGTCCGCTAATGCGGGCTTTTTTTTATTTTAAATTTTCCTTAAAAGTGAAAATAGGGGATAATTATTCTCAAGGATCGGCATACTGAATAAGGGAGAAATTAAAAAACCACTCTTGGGACGAAGGTAATAAAGCGAAAATGAGACGTAAATCTGCTAATAATAGACCAACTAATCCGTCTAAACCCTCTATGTTCCAATCCCCGGTGTTTAACTTCGTCACCATTGCCATTTTTGGAGCGGTGCTGATTTTGGGAATTGGGATTGGGATTGCGTTTAGTTCGACAACTACATTGAGTTCATCAAATGTGGCTTCCCGTGAGTTCATTGATACTAGAGCGCCAAATCCTGAGATTTGTGTGCAGTATGGATCTAGTGCAATGGTAATGGATGCCAGACTCTTTGTAACTCTTAATCCCTTTAATGTCTTTGTTGCCCAGCCAAATATCCGTCCTGGATGTGTTATTCGTCAAAATAACTGGGCTATTTTAGAAAATAAAAAACTTGTAACATCAGACCAGGTAAGAGAATGTAAGAATCGTCTCAATACCTTTGGGTTTACAGGGGACTTAAATAGTGAAAAGCCAGATATTAGATGTATTTATCAAAATGAATCGGCTCAAAATTTCTTTTTATCTCAACCGGGGGCTGTGGGAAGTCCTCAAGATACGGAAAGATTTTAAATATAGTCACCGAGTCAGGAGTCACCGAGTCAGGAGGAAGAAGGTTAAAGATTTTTCTTTCCCTTTTCCCTTTTCCTCTTTCCTGACAAGTTTGAGTTTTCTCTGCCTAAATATACTTAATCACGACCATTGATAGCAATAAGCAAGCGTAAGATAAAGACGAATAAGTTGATGTAGGTAAGGTACATTGACAAAGCCGCTGGCAAATATTCATCATTGCGATAAGTGCGAGGCAAGATGTAGAAATCAACTACTGATGCTCCAGCGAAGAGAAATACACCCAAACCAGAGATGCCGATTTCTAACCAACTGGGTGTGTAAACACCAAACAAGGCAAAAACAAATTGGAGAAGACAAACCACTAATAAGGCAACAATGCCCAAACTAATGGTTTTTGTTAACGCCATCCCATCTGCTTCCGAAAGGTTAGAACCGATTTTTCGGGCAGCAATGAAGGTAATTCCACAACTCAGAGCAGCAATACCAATACCTTGAATACCTACCCCTTGGGTTCTCAAAGCCACAAATACCAAGCCACTCAGGGTGTATCCAGATAATAGACTGTAAATACCCAATAGGGGTAACGCTAGGGCTTTGTTACCTTTGGATGCGACATTTTGGGCAACGAAGAACAAAATTAATTCGAGAATTACCGCCCCAATTAAGGTAGGAAAAAAGAGTCCGGGATTAGTGCGGATAATGCCTAAACCACCATAAGTTCCCAATGCTGTCAGCACCAATCCACCACCGACATAGGGGAGGGCGTTAGCGATGACATTAGGTCCAACGATTCCATGAGTTCTCGCCTCACGGAAAGCTTCACGAAAATTACTGGTATTACTCATGTCTAAAAACTACCAAAAAATATTGGAACTGAGGAAAATAACCTGCTGATTTCTATTGTTACAAATTTTTGGGTTGAGAAACCAGTAGATAAATCTGTAAGAGAACACCAAAAAATAAATTACCCAATTTTGTGGGATGGGCATCCTTGCCCGTCCTTGATGATTAGCGGGCAATTCGTCCCGCACCACAAGAAATTTTGGGATATTTTTTTGATTGGAAGTCTCTAATAAACCTGTGCTGCATGAGTTGTCATTGCGAGTGAAAGGAAGCAATCTCTTGACAACCGATAAACCACCTAACGCAAAAATCTCTCAAACCCTTATTCCTCTGTGTCCTCTGCGCCTCCGTGGTTCGTTAATCAGGATAATTTATTTCTTGGAAGTCCCTAAATCTAAAATTTTTGGCTGGGTAAAGGTTGACCAAATTCAATAATGGGAATTTCTTTAGGGTTATTTGGGGAACTGTTTTTGTTTTCTACAGGTGTGGGCAACATTGCGGGAGGAAGGGGGGAATTGACGATGGGTGAGGGGTTTTGAGAGTTTAGGGGTGGGACGGTGATTAAGGGTTGTTGGGAGTTAGTGGTGAGATTTGTGGATGGTGGTAGGGTAGTGGAGGGTGTGGTTAAGAGACTGTTAGCAGGAGAAAAGGTAATATGAGGATTTAAGACCCAGCGCGTGGGTTTTTGTCGAGAAAGAGCTTGAAGTTGTATTTGATTGGTTTGTAATTGAGTTCCTGGTGCAAGATCAAGGACTATGCGGGTAATATTGGCGTTAAGTTGAGAAATACGAATTCTCTGAATTGCGCCTGAATATTCTTTTTTAGTAATGACTTTACCCAATTTGGTGTTAGGTAAATCGAGAACTATTCGTGGTGGTTGCATTAGTTGGAAATATTGGGGTGTTGCAGTTGCGGAGAGACTAATTTTTAATTGCTGGGACTTGGGGTGAAATTCCCAGTTGTTAAGTTGTGCGATTGGTTGGGCAATACTGATGCTAGGAGTGAAAGCAATCAAGCCAAATAAGCTTACCCTGATAGATAGAAGAATTTTATTAGTTCTAGTTTTCATAATTTGGTTGTTTGGGGTTGGGATATTTAGCATAGACTACGCAAGATTAGAAAAATTGACGTGACGGTAATTAAATTGTCTGATAGCGTAGCGTGGCGCAAGCCATATCAGGATTTTAAGGATTTACAGGATTTCAGGATTTACAGGATGAGGGATCTGTTTGTAGATGAGGTTGGTAATTTGACGGTGATTAATTGTCTGAATCAGGATTTCCAGGATTTCAGGATTTACAGGATGAGGGATCTGTTTGCAGATGAGGTTGCTAATTTGATGGTGATTAATTGTCTGAATCAGGATTTCCAGGATTTCAGGATTTACAGGATGAGGGATCTGTTTGTAGATGAGGTTGCTAATTTGACGGTGATTATACTCAAAACGGCTTGATTGTTTGATTCTAAACGTAGGGGTAAAGCAAAAGCTTATTGGTGTCAACTTAACGTAAAACATCTATCCCGCAAAGAACTCAAGTCGTCTGATTCCCAGTCTCTGACTGGGAATGAATTCTAGAAGGCTCTGCCTTCAATGATATATTAGAGGCAGAGCCTCATCAACTGCATTCCTAGTCAGAGACTAGGAACGAGATGTGGTAGGGATTTGAGCTTAAGTTGACACCTATGAAGCTCTTGCTTTACCCCTGCACATCTGGGTTCTTTGTCATTTGGCAAAAGTTTAAATCTCACCCGTGTTTAGTATAATTGGTAGCGATCGCTGTGGGAATTTGTCTGAATCAGGATTTACAGGATGAAGGATTCGGTGGTTAATTGGTGGCGATCGCTGTCCCTAGATCCCTAGATCCCCGACTTCTCTAAGAAGTCGGGGATCTGAAATAACTCTAATCGCACCAAAATAAGGTTGTTAATTTGAGGATAATTAATGATGAGCGATCGCTGTGGGAATTTGTCTGAATCAGGATTTACAGGATGAAGGATTCGGTGGTTAATTGGTGGCGATCGCCCCTACTAAATTCTTGAGGGAAATTGAGCGATAGCGAAGCGCTGCTGCAAGCAGTTCGCTTCACTCGCTGTAGGAATCACATCAAAGGACAAAACCTAGTGTGTTAATTCTGTGTATTTTTGGAGGGATTGTCCGAAAAATTATTGGTGTTACCGTAGTTTACACCGAAAACATCTGTTCCATGAACTTTCTCGTAAAAATATGGCGACATATTTTGTGCATGAAGTCTTATGGGATAAGGGATTCAGAATTAACACACTAGACAAAAACTGATTTTACAGTTCTTTAGTCCATTTTGTCACCGATATTATTTTTTTTCTTAAATTACCTACTGAATGTGGGTTATATGCTAGGTTCGGTTGTGGAACGTAAACGTATCCCTGCGGGACACTGCGTGAACGCGGAGCAATCGGAACGAAACCCAACATTATCAAGTATTTTGCCCAATCAGGGGCTTAACCCATCGCGCTAAACCCCTATGGGAGAATTAGATTCTAAGCAAAGACAAACTGTTTAGAATCTGTCAAACTCAAACCACTGGCTTGAATCCCAGTCAGAGTCGCTAAAGTTTGATTGTTGAAGACAATCGCAGTATCAGCACCAACTTGATTTAACTTGAGTGTGGATGTAGTAATACCTAAACTGACAGCACCTTGAATACCAATGACATCAGTACCAAGTTGGAAGTCAAGCACGGTATTAGCCGAAGAGGGTAATTCAGCATTGACAATCCAGAATTGGTCAGTACCAGCACCACCGGAAATTAAGTTACCACCACCAAGACTAACTCTGAAGATATCTTTACCATCACCACCCAAAGCGCGGTCATTGCTACCCAAGTAGAAGGTATCATCACCCACACCACCAGATATGCGGTTGCCACCTTGTCCATCTCTCGCATCAAAGGTGTCATTACCATCACTACCAAAAGTGCGATCGCCTTTATTCACAAAAATTGTATCTTCACCGCTACCCAGATCAACGATATTGTTACCTGAGTTGGGAAAAACAGATACAGTGGACAGGTCTACCTCATCTTTACCTGCACCTGTAAATACAATATTGTTTTGACCATCGAATTGACTACCAGGAGTGGCAATTAATTTATCATCTCCTGGAGTTCCTGGAGTTCCTACAGTTGTAGATTGGTTATCAATGATTTTTTCGACTGCGATCGCAAAAATATCATTAGCAGATGTTCCGGCTTTATCTGTAGCGATCGCCTTAACATTAAAGTTCCCTACATTATCATTAGTGGGAGTAAGTAATTGGACAAAAATATTTATTTAAACTTTTGCCAAATGACAAAAAACCCAGATGTGTAGGGGTTTAGCAGTGCTAAACCCCTACGTTTAGAATCAAACAATCAAGCCGTTTTGAGTATAGCTATGACTTTAACATTCAAATTCCCTACATGATCATTAGTTGGAATACTGAACAGACACTGAGAACTTAAACTGACAATTTAAGCTTGATGTCAGCAGTCAAGGCACTTGCATCAAGGGTATTAATCAACCCATCACCATTGATATCAGCAGTGGCATCAAAAATTCCCTTATTAAAGTTCGTTTTTGCTTGGTTCAGTGAACCTAAATCACCAGTATTAACTTTGCCATCATAGTTGATGTCTGAGTTAAAGGTGGATTTACCGGACAATTTAACCTCGTACTGAGACCAATCAGGAACGTTGGTAAACAATACCAGACCATTAGTAAGATCAAAGTTTTCCTTAGCTGCTGAAGGATCATAGGTCAACTCAACCCGTTGACTAGAACCCGGATTCAGCAATAGGTCTTTATCCCCTGACAAATCCAGATTATTCACAGTCACCCCGCTGACATTAATCTGAATATCGGAAACCACCAGGATACCTGTCCCCGTATTGTTGATATCAAAGTATTTGGTGATATCAGCATAATTGGGGCGGACATAATCGCTGTCTTGGTAGCCCTTACGAAACTGGGATAGTTCTGTTGTGAATTTGATACTAGAATCATCGGCATTGCCTGAATTATCGGTAATAGCCAAACCTGGAATCACAATATCAGCTTCCTTTTCAACTGTAATAGTAAAGATATCACTAACATTTGCTCCGGCTTTATCTGTAGCGATCGCCTTAACATTCAAACTACCAACATTATCATTACTGGGAGTACCGCTAAAGGTGCCAATTGTGGGATTAAAGGTTAACCAACTTGGTAAAGCATTGCCATTTTCTAATGTTGCGGAATAAGTCAGAAAATCACCAGCATCAATATCGCTGAAAGTGTTGGTGGGAATTTGGAAGTTAAAGAGGTTATCTTGTTTAGCGTTTTGATCGGCGATCGCATTACTCAAAATCGGTGCATCGTTGATGTTTTCAACGGCAATTACAAAGATATCACTAACAGTTTCCCCGGCTTTATCTGTAGCGATCGCCTTAACATTCAAATTCCCTACATGATCATTAGTGGGAGTACCGCTAAAGGTGCGAATTGTAGGATTGAAAGTTAACCAACTTGGTAAAGCATTGCCATTTTCTAATGTTGCTGAATAAGTTAGAACATCACCAGCATCAACATCTGTGAAGGTATTGGTAGGAATTTGGAAACTGAAAGCGTCACCTTGTTTGGCGGTTTGATCTGCGATCGCACTATTTAGAATCGGTGCATCGTTGACATTTTCAACGGTAATTACAAAGATATCACTAACATTTGCTCCGGCTTTATCTATTGCGATCGCCTTAATATTAAAATTCCCCACGTTGTCATTAGTGGGAGTACCGCTAAAGGTGCGAGTTGCAGAATTGAAAGTCAACCAACTTGGTAAAGCATTACCATTTTCTAATGTGGCTGAATAGGTAAGAACATCACCAGCGTCAATATCAGTAAAAGTGTTTTCTGGGATAGTGAAACTAAAGGCTGTATCTTCAGTTGCCGTTTGAGGGGCGATAAGGTTAGTAACCGTAGGCGGATGATTAACTATGATTTGTTGGTTGCCAAAATCAATTCCTGTACGGACTGCTCCTGCTGTCAAGTTAACGGTATGAACAAGGTTAATGGTATTGTCGAATATGGTAGTTGCGCTATTGTTATTGTTGTTACCCGGATCAACAGGATTGGGGTTAGAAGTTGCATCACTGAGATTGAGAATACCTTCTGCGAGTTTTAATAAATCTACACGGGGATAATTTGCTCCTGTGTTGATTACGTTGTCGTTTTCGTTATCACCGTCGTTAATAATAACACTGTTGGTATAAATGAGATTACGGAATTCATTAACTGTCAGTTTCCGACCAAGTTTTTCTACTGCTATCTGCTGTACGAGAGTTGCCACACCTGTCATGTATGCCGTTGCTTGGCTAGTTCCTCCCATAGAGGTAGTACCACCACTGGCATTAGCACCTGTAATTAAGATACCAGGAGCAAATACATCTAATAGGTTAGGATCGCGTTGGGAGAAACTAGCAATTTGGTCAGCAGTTGTGGTGTAATCAATTGCACCACCAACAAAGTTTTTCTGAGTGCCAGAATTATCCGCCCAAACCGCACCAACGGCGATGACATTGGGATCTATGGCTGGGTAAGCTAATCCGGGGTTACTGCCATACTGATAAAAGCTGTTACCTGCGGCGGCGCTGATAATGATATTTTGGGAGGCGATCGCTGCTAATTCATCACCAATACCATAACGAGAAGTAGCTGATGTCCAGTTTTGACTATCACCAATGGAAAGGTTGACAGATGCGATATTATATGCTGTGCTATTAGCCGCCACCCATTGCAGGGCTTTTTCTAAATCGGAGAAACTGCCAGCACCGTTATCTTTAAAGACTTTCAGGGCAATAATATTAGATTCAGGTGCAACGCTGGTAAAGATACTGGCAATGTGCGAACCGTGATTATTTTTATCACTAGCATCTGTATCATTATTCGCAAAATCGTATTCATAAACGATTTTATCAGCAATGCCGTTATTATCAGCATCAGTCCCAAAGATGGGATGATTTAAGTCTATGCCTGTATCAATGATGACCGTAGTTAAACCGTTGCCTTTGATGTTAGCAAATCGGCTATCTGCCCGGAAATTATCCAGGTTAATTAAAGAAGTTGCCTGACTATCTACAAAACTGGAAATTGTGGTGCTAGGACTTTCCAGAGGAGGCGTTACTGTAGAATTGGCAGGGGCATCGTCATCAACAATAGTCACAGTGGCACTGCTTTGATTACCGATGGATGCGCCACCTGTGGGGTTAGTCAGTTTAATTGTAAAATACTCGTCTCCCTCAACTTTGTCATCGTTACGGATTTTGACGGTATTAGAATTACCTAACAGGGCATTCTGCACATAAACGAGTTTGCTGGTTTCATTTTCAGCAAAAGTGACAGTAATCGGAATATTGTTGAAATCATTATTGACGGAACTAGCAGCACATCCACATCCTTTGGCTGTACCATCAATGAAGCTAAGTGTGGCACTAACTGTATTACTGGCATTTCCTGTGCGAGTTACCCAAATTTCTGTGACTGCTGTGCCGTCTTCCTTGACTGTATAATTAGCCGCATTGAAGTTGAGTTGAACCTCGCTGATTGAGTCGAGGGGGGAAATAATATCTAAAGTTGGGGTATAAAGGGGAATTTCTGCGTTGGTGGTGGTGATATTAACGCCGGGGAAGGTTTGCTTCCATCCTGGTTGTTGCACTTCTGCGGCGGTGTAAATTCCCGGACGTAGATTAGTGAATTGATAATTACCGTTTGTGTCGGTAATAGTTGAGATTTCGCTGTTGTCTAATTGTCCGTTGGTGTTGGTATCGAGGTAAATTGTCCAACCTTGTAAACCAGTTTCCCCAGCATCTTTTACCCCATTACCATCAAGATCATGCCATTTCATCCCCCGAATTTCAGCATCATTATCGGTAATGCTGACAGCAATATTAGGAAGTGTGGCATTGTTGTAATTAGCATCTGTACTGCTAACACTATGGCTAATTGTACTGGTGTGGTTGCCTTCTGGGATAGTGTCGTTAACGGCAGTCACGGTAACTGTTTGGGGAGTATTCCAGTTAGCAGATGTGAAGGTAACGGTAGTTTTATCAATGGTAATTTGATTACCACCGTTTAGGGTAACAGTCACATCAGCAGTCGGTTGAGTTTTGAGAACAAGGGTATAACTATCAGTATTACCCCCTTCGGTAACGGCGGTGCTACCACCACTTTGAATTAAAGTAATACCAGGGGTTGGTGGTGCAGTAATGGTAAATGTTGCGGTTTTGGCTGCATCACCACTATTACCCGCATTATCTTGGATGGTAGTAGCATCAACTTTTAAGCTGTAAATACCAGGAGTGTTAGTTAAGCTATCTAACCCGTTAATGCGATAGGTTGTATCGGAGAGATAGGTAACAGTGACGGTATTGGGTAAAGTTAGGTTAACACCGTCACGGCTGAGGGTAAGATCACTCTGATCAAAGGTATTGAGATTAATTTGTTCGGAGAATTGAACATCAATAGTATTGACGGGGTTAGGGGTTGAGGTGGGAAGGTTAGGGAATTGGGTAATAGCCGGTTGAGTAACATCAGCAAAAACCCCAAGGGTAGCAGTTGAAATGTTTCCGGCGACATCTTGTACTCGAATTTCTAGGTTACGAGAACCGGGGGAAGGGAGTTGAATATTGCCACTAAATTGCGTTCCGGTGACGGTTGCTTGTCCTAAGTCTTGGTTAGTGGTTAGGTCGTTGATATAAACCCGGAGGTTAGATTCGGGTAAATTGCCTGTAATGGTGATATTTTGGCTATTAACTCGGAATTGTCCGAACTGATTGAGAATCCCTAATGAAGCGGTTTGTAGTTCGGCTGTTGGGGTAGCATTAACTTGAATATTAGTGGGAATATTGGGGGCAATGCTGTCTAATGTCCAGGTTTGGGTTAAGGAGTTACTGACGCTATTCCCTGCTGCATCTTTAATTCCTGTCCCGTTGACGGTGAGGGTGTAAACGCCATTATTTGTTTGTAATCCGCTTAATCCTTTGATGGTGTATGTGGTTTCGTTGCGTTTTTCTAGGGTGACACCATTGGTGATTAAATTGGCACTACCATCACGGGTTAAGATGAGGTCATTAAAATTCAGTGTATCTTTGTTAATTGCCTCAGAAAAACTGATTTCTACGCTAGTAACTGCCGTATTGCGAGGACTGGTGAGGTTAGTAATACTGGTAAGGGTGGGAATAGTGTTGTCCAGTACCCAGTTAAAGCCTTTACCGCCTACGCCGTTGTTACCATCAGTATCCTGTACGCCATTAGCGGTGACTAATAATTGATAGTCGCCTTCGGTGTTGGTAAATTGGGCAAAGTTACCGACTCTGAAGGTAGTAGCATCAATTGGGGTGATGGTGACGGTGTTGTTAACTAAGCTTTCGCCATTGTTGCGTCTTAGGGTGATGTCAATGTAGTCGAAGCTACTGGGGTTAATGGCTTCTGTGAAGGTGACATCGAAGGTATTAACGGGAGTGTTAAGTAAGGTAGAGTTAAAGCCGATAATTGAGGCAATAGCGGGTCTATCGCCTGTAAATGTCCAAGTTTCGTTAACAATACCTGCCCCGGCGTTACCTGCTAAGTCTTGGATACCTGTGGCATTAACACTGAGTTGATATTGTCCAATATTGCCTGTAATTCCGGTTAAGTTGTTGATTTGGAAGGTAATCGGGTCAATTTGGCTGATTGTCACCCCGTTGGTGATTAAATTTGCCCCACTATCAAGGGTTAAGCTTAGGTCTTGATAATCAAAGGTATTGGCACGAATGGCTTCACTAAAGACGACGGTTAAGTTATCAACGACTGTATTGCGGGGGTTGGGGGAAACGTCAATGATTTCGCGGACTTGGGGGGCTGCGTTGTCGTTGCTGTTGTAGATGATTTTGTAGCTGCCCGTGCTGTCTTTGTCGAGGAAATGTAAGATATTTTCATATACAGGTCTTCCGGTGGCGGGGAAGGTGCGATCTGTGCGCCAGATATTATCTAGATTGATTAATGTACCATCGGAACGTAATAGCTGTTTAATTTGGAATTGTCCATTGGCGGGATCTGCGAGGGTGATATAAGTCCAGCCGACCTCACCCCCTAACCCCTCTCCTATGAGGAGAGGGGAGTTTACGGTGATTTGTGCTTCTAGGTCAAAGATGGTAACAGGTGCGTCAACGGTGGCGGTGTCAATGGTGGTGACGGGTGCGGTGCCGCCTTTGCTGAAGTAGAGGGTATCGGGGTAGAATTTGGCATCAAAGGTGTCGTTAACGAGGAAATCAGGCAGATTATCGCTGTCTGCTGCAACTTTTTGGATTAATTCGTGAATTTTGACTTCTTTGATTAAGGATAGTTCTTTGTTGCCGAGTCCGTTAACGTGTTCAAAGGTGGCTTTGTATTCGATGAATTTACCCTGTAGGGTAGATTTGAGCAACCAGTTAGCGACGGCGGTTTCTCCTGCTGCAATATCGCCAAAGTTGACTGCAAGGGAGGGAGTAACGTCTTCTCCGTTGAGTTGAGAACCGATGATATTGAAGTCAATCAGTAATCCTTTCTCATTTTCGATGATTTTGGGTTGAGATGAGGTAATACGAAGGTTTTTCGCGTCGCCATAGCCTTGATTACGGACTAAGACAGCGAGATCGAAGGGTACAGCTACTTCGGTGGCATCGGTGAAGGGATCATCGCCATAGACGTTGCGGGATTGGAAGTAGTCGAGGTAGAGTTCGGCTTGGGGTAAGACGGTGATGGGGGTGGAAAGTAAGGGGACGTTGATGACTTGTCCGTTTTCGGTGTAGGAGAGTGTACCACCGATGCTGTAGGTGGTGGGTGCTTGGGGTGCGGCGAGGTTGGTGGGGATAAATGTCCATTCTGCACTGCCTAAGCCTTCATTTTGGGGGGTATTGGGGTCATCACCGATGAGGATACCTGTACCATCTACTGCGGTGATGTTTTTCAGGATGGGGTTAGTGATACCAAAGAGATCGTTAACGATATTGCCGTTTTGATCTTTGACTTGCAGGGTGACGGTGAGGTTAGTGAGGCTGGTGGCGTTGCCGTTGTCAATTTCTAGTGCGCCAAGGAAGGCGGAACGAGTCATTACTGCGGATTGGTCGATTTGTAGTTTGACTCTGGCACAAACACTATCTTCTTCCGCTTTCGTCAGTAATGAGGAAGATGAGGGATTAAGACTAGCTAGGTAATTACTTTCTAATGAAGAATAAGATTTGCCAAGAAGATTAGCAAGGTTTTGCAGAATTCCGGCTTGGATTGGATCTATAGTGATTGATTGTTCTATTGCTGATGTTTGGACAAAATCACTTTCACTTTCAGTTTTAGGTTTAGGTAGCTCATCCTTGCAAATAGGAGGTAATCCTTCCTTTGGAAAATTTTCACACTTTCCAACTGAAGCAGGTTCAATAAAGTAGTTTCTGTCTTCTCTTTTTTCAGTATTGGGATCGTCTGGTCCGTATAAGCTATATGTAATGATGCTTGGAATATCAGCAACTATGGTTGAATAAATCCCGTCAGATTGGAAACAATCTACCCAACCAGTATTAGGTGAATATAAAAATTTATAGGAAACACCACCAAATAATCCTGCTTCTGCTGTTCCTTTATAAAGTTCTATATCAGTCCCATTAATCAAATCAACTTTAGCTGATGCTTCTCCTGTCGCACCTGCTTGAAATCCTAGTCCAATCTCGCCAGTAATTCCATACTCAATTCGCCCATCACAACAGCGTACTACCACAGCAGTGATACTAGCACTAAAAGAAGCTTGTATTCCAATGAAGGCTTCACCCGATAAGGATATGCCTTCAATACCAAAGGGCAAAGCTTCTTCTGGTACTTCTACGGAACCTTCAGCTTCAAGAGCCGGTCCAACTTTAAATTTACCAGTCCCCGTAGCTTGGGCAGTAAATTTCAGACCAAAAGGATCGCAACAGGTTTGAACTTGAGCAAAAGCTTCAATATCAAGTTCAACTGAACCTAACTCTTTGATGTAAGCATTTATCGCTTTTTCGGCTCTTTTTACAAAAGGTTTTAAATAGTCGGAAACATCTAAGTTAAATAATGTTACTTCTAAACAACAATTAGTATCGCTTTCGCTAATGACGGGTGTAGAACTACCACCGCCAGGACCACCAGGACCACCAGGACCACCAGGACCACCAGGACCACCAGGTAAGCTAGGAGGACAATTGCCTTTTACATTGATAACCTTACCCTCGGTAGATTTATTAATTTCTTGTGGACCACAAGGAAAGCTCGAATCGACAAAGAAAGATATATCACAAGGAACAGAAAGTGGAGCAGCTTGGGTTACTAACTCACTACTATTACTAACGGTATCAAAATCTGCAACTCTTGTAATTCTTACAGGTACAGTGATAGAACTTTTTGCTGCTAAATTGTCAAGACTATTAAATAACGGTTCGATTTTGTAGAAAGGATGATTTCCAAAGTTTATCTGAATGTCATTGGCAGCAATTAATCCCTCATTAGATAAGGTCAAGTCAATTTGTGTTACTTGACCAACAACCTGTAAATCAGCCAAATCAATTACTGGAGGATAAATAACAACTGTAGGAATCGGAACATCTGTCTCAAAAACGCTTTGAACTGTTATTTGATATCGATCCTCAATTGTCGTATCTTCAACTCGCCAAATATATTGAACTGTCTGACGAGATAAAAACGCATCAATATTTTCCGTTTCCCCTGCATCTAACTGAATCGTTTGACGGAAAGTTTCGTGCTTATCTGCCTTAATCTCAATGTTGTAAAACCCTTCATTAATATTAGACAGGTTAAGCATTCCTGTCTCATCCGTCACCGTACTGGCTATCACTGCATTACTGAAATAATCCCGTAACGTCACTGTTGCATTGGCTAACTTCGGCGCACCTTCTGCAAAATAGAATAATTCATCAACGGTATTAATCCGTATATTGCCCTTTGCCTCACTTACCGCACGGAAGTTAAAATCAACAGATAAATCCCCATCATTTCCAGCAGCATCTAAGAAGAGATTTCCTGTATATTCCGTTAACGGTAAATTCGCCTCTGGAGACAGTAATAAAGTAACTTTTGTAGATTCTCCCGGATTTAATGCCGAAATTGTCACAGGAGAAGCCAACTTTAACCAAGGTGCATCAGGTAACAACACCTCAATATTCTCAGCAACCGCTCCCCCTTCATTCGTCACCTCAAACTCAACAACGGTTTGATCTCCCCGTAGCATTCCACTACTCACCAAATTAGTAGAAGCCACTAAACGGGGGACAATGCGCTCTAAATTGACATTAACAGGTAAAACCGCCGTTGCTCCTTCGGCACTGGTAAGTTTGATGTTAAATGTATCTTGGGTAATATAGGAATCATTAGGCGCAGTAATCGTGTAGCTAACAGTATTATTCCCCGAACCATTCAAGACAGAAGGAGTATTAACCTGCACATTCCACCCCTCCACCACGCTGTCAACCGTCGCTGTAATTCCCGTTAAACCAATATTCGTGATATTTTCCAGTCCGACAGAAGCAGTAAAGGGAGAATTTGCAATGACTTTATTGGTGACTTGATTGCTATTAAACTTCATCCCCAACAGCTTAAAACTGTCCTCTGGTGCTGTATCTTCATTAGGATTACTGGGGAAATAGGCATTGATGTTATATTGTCCGCCTTCCGTGGGTAGGGGGTTAAATGCCTTAACAAAATTACCGTTAGCATCGGTAAACGCGCTTAACTCCCGAACAATGCCGTTATTTTCAACTTTAATGGTGACAAATTCAAAAGGCACAGGGGAATTATCCGCATTATTAACCGCACTTCCTCGCAGAGTCACCGCTTGTCCATTTGTCCCAATTTCCGTATCGGTGGAAACGGTAGCGCGATAAGCAGGAGTAACCGTAATGGGGGTGGTAATAGTGTTATTCTGTTCTCCTAACCCTGCACCTTCATTAACAGTATTGTTAGCGTCAGTGGTGGCAATTAAATAATACTGTCCCGCAGTTCTCGGCGCAAAGAAGGGAATATTACGCTCATAAAAAGAATCAAAGGGAATATTCGGGGTAAAGGTGGTTTCAGTGATGAGGGTGTCATTACTATCTAATTTATTATCCGTAGATAGATAAACCTTATCCGTCCAACTTCCCGTCGCACCCGTTAAGCCTTTATTTTCGACTTTATAAGTTAAGAAAGACTGTTTTCCTGTAAAAAGTGGAATAGTTGTCGGTGCTAAATTGGTAATTTGTAAGTCAGGTACATCAATATCACTAACTTCGACGGTTTTTACTCCATTATTCAACCCGTTAGCAGTTGCAGTCAGGGTGACAGTTTGACTACCATCGCTTACCCCATCATTTACCCCCGTCACAATAAAGGTAGCAGAAGTTTCTCCAGCCAGAATCGTAACGGTTTGGGGTGTGGTTGCTTCTGTGGTATCGCTACTGGTGAGGTTAACGGTTAATGCTTCTGTTGTGGGGGTATTTCGGGTAATGGTAGCGGTAGCAGTTCCCGTCTCGCTGATAATATTTTTATCGAGGGTTAGGGTTAAGCTAGGACTTTCATTATCCGTTACATTAAGATTAGCAGTTGCTTGTCCTGCATCTACAGTTAAATTTGTCCCTGTATAGGTAGGTTTAGCGGTAATGATAACCGCTTGTATGCCATCTAAAATGGTATCATCAACCCCTTGTATTTCAAAGGTTGCTGATGCTTGATTTGCTGCAATAATAACGCTGGTGGGAACAATTGCTTCTGTGGTGTCGCTGCTACTAAGTTGAACTTCTAGGGGAGTATTGGTAATAACATTTCGGGTGACTGTAGCGATCGCTTTACCCCCATTCTCGCTGATACTATTAGCAGCTAGAGTCAAGGTTAAAATCACCCCATCATTATCTGTCACTGCTACAGTATTCTGACCACTAATAAACCCAGAAGCTGAGGCAATAATTGTATAGTTTTTCGGCAGTTCTATTAAGGTATCATCGACGGCAGTAATATTAAATGTTGCTGAAGTTGCACCTGCTGGAATGGTAACAGTTGTAGGTACAGTAATTTGACTACTTTCACTATTAACTAAGGTGACTGTTAAGGGTGCTGTAGTGTCTGTATTACGGGTGACTGTTCCCTGAATGGTGTTACCTTCGTTGACTTGTTGGGAATTAATATTAACCGTTAAAGTGGGTTTAAAATCATCATCCAAAATGTTGACAATCGCGCTCTTTTGTGCATCATTAATTGTTGCTCCTCCAGTTGGGTTAGTTAGGGTTAAGTTGATGGTTTCTGTATTTTCTAAAACCGTATCATTGATGATGGGAATAGTAACTGTTTTACTGGTTTCTCCGTTAGCAAAGTTAACCGTAATAGGTGTAGCAACATAATCACTTCCTGATGTTACTGTACCATTTGTTAATAATATTTGTGCGCTAATTGCCCCATCACTTCCCCCAGTGCGGTTAATAGTAACTTGAGTGACAGGTGTGCCATTTTCATTAATATCATAAGTGGCATTGCTGAAGGATAAAACACCAGGTACTGCATCATTATCAATGATACTTAAAACGGCTGTTGTTTGTGTTCCTAATATTGCCCCATTGGTGGGATTTGATAGGGTTAATTTGACTGTTTCTGTGGGTTCATAAACCGTATCATTATTGATAGGAATCGTTACAGTTTGACTGGTAACTCCATCAGCAAATGTTACCGTAATGGGTGAATTATTATAATCACTTCCTGCCGTTGCTGTTCCATTACTAGGAGTTAAAGTAACACTAACTATGCCATCACTTCCCCCTGTACGATTTAGAGTTATGTTAGCAACTGGTGTGCCATCTTCATTGACACTATAACTCGTTGAACTAAAAGCAATAGTTCCTGGTCTTAAAGGATCATCATTAATGATAGTAAGTGTGGCTGTAGTTTGCGTTCCTAATGTTGCACCACCAGTGGCATTTGTTAACGTTAAATTGATAGTTTCATCCGGTTCAAATTGAAGATCATTAACGATAGGAATGGTGATAATTTTGCTTATTTCACCACTGACAAAACTAACGGTAATAGGGGTGTTATTGTAGTCAGAAGGTGCGGTTGCTGTACCCCCTGTATAGGTAATGGTTGCGCTAACTGCGCCGTCACTTCCTCCTGTACGATTTATGGTTATATTAGCTGTTCCGTTTTCGTTGACGCTGTAACTTGAAGTATTAAATAATAATGTACCTGGATTACTTATTGGATCAGGTTGTAAAGTAAATAAAGCACTATCAGGAACAATTTGCTTGGGAATATTGCCATCAACACTTGACCAAGAAAAATTCATGACTTCGCCTCCATTGGCCTCACCGTAGAGCATTAAAATGTCATGTAATCCTGCGGTTAAAAATGCTGTACCACTTATTTCTATCGTGCCGTGTAATCCTCCATTATTAACTGTAGAATTACTAGCAGACGGAGAAAATGCTGCACCATCTAAAAATAAATAACTAGCATCATCACTATTCAAATAAAATGTGTAATTTCCAGTTATAGGAATATTAATATATCCCTGCCAACGAACACTAAAAGTGTCTAAATCTGCTAAGGAAGTATTGCCAAGATTCCAAGAATTACCAGCAAAGTTTATCGTGCTATCATTGCGGCTGAGAACGAGTTGATTTTGAGCAAAGAAATTAAAATTATCGTTCCAATAACCATCGTAATATTGTGCTGCCAGTCCACCAGAAGCTACGCTAGGATTCGTAAAGTAATTAGAATTAATATCTAATCCTGTTACTCCTTCAACAACAGCAATTAATTCATCGGGTTCTGTGCCTGGTTTATCAATAAATATGCCTGTTCCTGAAACGCCAGCAATGGGAGAATTAGCGAGAATATAATTACTTTTTGCCCCTGATAATTGAATCTTATCTTCATCAATATTAAAGTCTTTAATCAGGGCATAATCACTAATACCATTAGTGCTAGTATTGCCATCATCATAATAGGCTTTTGTTGCATCTCCTAAGATAAAGCGATCGTTTCCCGTTCCCCCTTCTAATGTATCAATTTCACCGATTCCGGGAGCAGCCGCAGTAGTATTAACACCAATCAGGCGATCGCTTCCATCCCCACCATTAAGGGAGTCATTACCAGTACCCCCTTCTAGGGTATCATTCCCTGCATTACCTGTGAGGGTATTATTGCCACTGTTACCTGTGAGGGTATTGTTAAGGGTGTTACCCGTCGCATTGAGGTTATTTGTGCCTGTGAGAGTGATATTTTCAACGTTAGCGAGGGTTTCAACGCTGTAGGAAATAGAAGCTTGAATGAGGTCTATTCCTGCACTCGCATTCTCATTAATGGTGTCCCCTAGTTCATTAATGATGTAGGTATCATCGCCGATACACCCTTCTAGGATGTCAATACCAGTACCACCGTTTAGGGTGTCATTCCCTGCACCACCTTTTAAGGTATCGTCAAGGTTGCCACCAATGAGATTATCGTTACCGCTACCACCTGTAATGTCAAATTTCTCGATATTGACGTAATTTACAGAGTTTCCAGTGGTGGATATTGTTCCACCGCCATTATTATTAGGGGTTGTGGAAGTTATATTGGTGGTGAGGGTGGAGTAATCAACTTTTAGGGTGTCGGTTTCGGTGCCACCGTCGGCGTAGTCGCTACCGAGTCCGGGGTCTAAAGTATCATTCCCTGCTTGACCATAAACCTGATCATTCCCTGCGCCACCAATAATGCTATCGTTACCATCTCCCCCCTCAAAGTAATCATTTCCTGCACCACCAATGAGGGTGTCATTTCCTGCGTAACCCCGTAAGTCGGCATAAATAGCACCCGAAGCGTTAACATTATCATTCCCCGTCGTATTATTGCCTCGGTAGTAGAAATTCTCAATTCCCGTAATAGTTCCCCCTGCTGAAGTTGTGCCATTATTGGGGTCACTGTAGTTAACGGTTGTCCCTGTTGCTAGTCCATAGAGGTCGAGTCTATCTGTACCTGCACCTCCAATAATTACGTCTGCTTCTGAGCCTTCTGAGAAGTAGTCATCACCATCTCCCCCGTCTAAAGTATCATTACCCGCACCGCCATAAACCTGATCATTCCCTGCGCCACCAATAATGCTATCGTTACCATCTCCCCCCTCAAAGTAATCATTTCCTGCACCACCAATGAGGGTGTCATTTCCTGCGTAACCCCGTAAGTCGGCATAAATAGCACCCGAAGCGTTAACATTATCATTCCCCGTCGTATTATTGCCTCGGTAGTAGAAATTCTCAATTCCCGTAATAGTTCCCCCTGCTGAAGTTGTGCCATTATTGGGGTCACTGTAGTTAACGGTTGTCCCTGTTGCTAGTCCATAGAGGTCGAGTCTATCTGTACCTGCACCTCCAATAATTACGTCTGCTTCGGCATTCTCTGAGAAGTAGTCATCACCATCTCCCCCGTCTAAAGTATCATTACCCGCTTCACCATAAACCTGATCATTCCCTATACCACCAATAATGCTATCGTTACCATCTCCCCCCTCCAAGTAATCATTTCCTGCACCACCAATGAGGGTGTCAT
>NZ_JADEWA010000205.1:0-9066 GCF_015207865.1 Dolichospermum sp. LEGE 00246 | reverse complement strand
CTCCCCCAACTCCCCCACCTCCCCTTGTTCCCTGTTACCTAAATTATATGAGTCTTGAAGTTGGTATTATCATGGGTAGTGATTCCGATTTGCCCACAATGAAGGATGCGATCGCTATTTGTGAAGAATTTGGTATTGTAGTTGAAGTTGCCATTGTCTCTGCCCATCGTACCCCAGAACGGATGGTTGAGTATGCTAAAACTGCACATCAACGCGGTATCAAGGTAATTATCGCTGGTGCTGGTGGTGCGGCACATCTCCCTGGTATGGTAGCATCTTTAACTCCTTTACCTGTGATTGGTGTTCCCGTCGCTACTCGGAATTTACAAGGTGTGGATTCTTTATATTCTATAGTGCAAATGCCAGCAGGAATACCCGTCGCTACCGTCGCTATTGGGAATTCTAAAAACGCTGGACTTTTAGCTGTACAAATTCTTGCTACTCACCAACCAGAATTACTCGAAAAAGTTCAACTTTATCGGCAAAGTCTTTGTAATATGGTCATGGAAAAGCAAGCTAAACTAGATCAGCTTGGATATGAAAAATATTTACAACAATAGATATTTACACCAGGCGGTTAGAAACCGCGTCTACACAGGCAAAACCCACCTGCGTGGGTTAAGATTTATTAGTCCATGAAGACGGACTTTGTTTATGTAGCCGCGTATCCCTAACGGGATGCGAAACCATATTGTATTCGCCAGGGCTTAGTGCAAAATATAAATATTCACATACCTCCATATTAAGTCGTGAACCATCCTATCAACACCTCAGCCCAAACCCAAAATCGCAAAGCAGATCATATTCGCATCTGTTTAGAAGATAATGTCCAATCTCCAGAAATTACCACTGGGTTAGAAAAATATCGCTTTACTCATGCTTGTTTACCGGAAATTGATGGTAAAGATATTGATGTGAGTACGACATTTTTGGGAAAACATCTCCATGCACCTTTGTTAATTTCTTCCATGACGGGAGGTACAGAACAAGCGGGGATTATTAATCGTCGCTTGGCTGAAGTTGCCCAAGCATACAAATTAGCAATGGGTGTAGGATCTGTAAGAGTAGCAGTGGAAAAACCTCAAGTTGCGGATACTTTTGCCGTTCGTAAATATGCGCCGGATATTCTCCTCTTTGCTAATTTAGGCGCGGTACAGCTTAATTATGACTATGGTATTGATGAATGTTTACGAATTGTTGATCTGGTCGAAGCTGATGCTTTGATTCTACATATTAACCCTTTGCAGGAATTCATTCAACCCAGAGGTGATACTAATTTTTATGGACTGCTTGACAAAATATCTGACTTGTGCAACGATTTGCCAGTTCCCGTAATTGCCAAAGAAGTAGGTAATGGAATTTCCGCAACTATGGCAGAAAAACTGATAGCTGTGGGAGTGCAAGCTATTGATGTGGCTGGTGCTGGTGGTACGTCTTGGGCGATGGTGGAAAGTGAACGGGCAGAAACTGCCTTACAGCGGCGTTTGGGGCAAACATTTGGGGACTGGGGGATACCCACAGCCGATTGTATTGCCAATATTCGGGAGCATGATCCCGATGTTCCCTTAATTGCTTCTGGGGGCTTACGCAATGGTTTAGATGTGGCTAAAGCGATCGCTCTAGGGGCTGATATTGCTGGTTTAGCAATGCCCTTTCTCAAAGCAGCGGCAGTATCGGAAGCGGCTGTAGTAGAATTAACAGAGGTTTTAATTGCCGAAATCACCACCGTATTATTTTGCACTGCCAATAGCAGCCTGTATAAATTAAAGCAATCTCAGAGTTTACAACGTATACAATAGAAAAAGGTTATTTTCTGGTCATTACTTTGGCATTAATGACTAATAACTAATGACTAATAACTAATAACTAATGACTAATGACTAATTTTCTTAAACAAACCCTAGCAAGTTTAATTGGTAGTTTACTAGGACTGACAATTTTTTCTGGAGTCAGCACACTGGGATTCTTATTAATATTAATTGCGGTTGCTAGTTCTCAAAGTTCAGCCCCAACAGTGAAAGATAAGTCAGTTTTAGTTTTGGACTTGTCCATGAAAATCACAGATAGTGAACCTAATTCCAGCCAACTTTTCCAAAAAACTTTTAGTGGGGCTGAAGAAAATAACATCACACTTCGCAAAGTTGTAGAAACCTTAGATAAAGCCGGACGTGATCAAAAAATTGTAGGTATTTATATAGATGGAACTAATGCTAATAGTGCAGTTGGTTATGCTTCCTTGAAAGAAATCCGTCAAGCATTAGAAAAATTCCGCAAAACCGGCAAAAAAATTATTGCCTATAGTACAGATTGGAGTGAAAAAGAATATTATCTAAGTTCCGTAGCCAATCAAGTTATAGTTAATCCTATGGGAGTAATGGAAATGAACGGTTTAAGTTCACAACCAATGTTCTTAGCGGGGGCATTTGAAAAATACGGCGTTGGTGTGCAGATTGTGAGGGTGGGTAAATTTAAGGGTGCAGTAGAACCGTTAATCCTCAATAAACTCAGCCCAGAGAACCGGGAACAAACCCAGAAATTGTTAGATGATGTGTGGGGAGAGTGGCGGAAATCTGTAGGTGCAAGCAGAAACATTCTACCGCAGAAATTGCAAGCGATCGCTAATAGTCAATCAATTTTAGAAGCTACAGAAGCTAAATCTAATAGTCTAGTGGATACAATTGCTTATGAAGATCAAGTATTCACCGACTTAAAAAAATTAACTGGTGACAGTAAAAAAGATCAAACATTCACAAAAATCAGCTTGGCTGATTATGCCGAAATTCCCGGAAAATCCTCAAATTCAGATCATAAAATTGCCATTGTTTATGCAGAAGGAGAAATAGTTAACGGTAGCGGTAACGAAGGACAAATTGGCGGTGATAACTTTGCAAAAATATTCTCAAAAATTCGCCAAAATGATCAAATCAAAGCAGTAGTTTTAAGAATTAATAGCCCTGGTGGTAGTGCTACCGCAGCCGAAATCATGCAGCGAGAAATCAAATTAACTCGTCAAATCAAACCCGTCATCGTTTCTATGGGAGACGTAGCTGCTTCTGGTGGTTATTGGATTGCAAGTGATTCCAACCGCATTTTTGCCCAAGCTAATACCATTACAGGTTCTATAGGTGTCTTTGGCGTATTATTTAATGGTCAAAAACTAGGCAATAATAATGGCATAACTTGGGATAGCGTGAAAACGGCTCAGTATGCAGATCAACAAACCATTTCCCGTCCTAAATCACCTCAAGAATTAGCAGTTTATCAACGCAGTGTTGACCGCATTTATAATCTATTCTTGCAGAAAGTTTCCCAAGGACGGAAAATTCCCACTGCAAAAGTAGCAGAAATCGCCCAAGGACGAGTTTGGTCAGGAACAGCAGCCAAACAAATCGGTCTAGTTGATGAAATTGGTGGTTTAAATGTAGCCATTGAATATGCAGCTAAACAAGCGAAATTAGGAACTGATTGGGAAATACAAGAATATCCGCGAAGTACAACCTTTGCAGAAAAGTTATTTGGTAAAAAATTAGATCAAACAAAAGCCAAATTAGGCATAGAAAAAACCCAAACTAAAAACTCAAACCCCTTAATAAATGAACTAGAAAAATTCCAACAGGAAATCAAAACCTTGCAAACAATGAATGATCCTCAAGGGATTTATACTCGTTTACCAGTGAACTTCAAAATTGAATAGGTAAGTAGGTGAACACAATAAAACCAAACTGTGTAAAGAAACGTAAAATCGCCCAAACCCTCTTGCCTCTTGCCTTTTGCCTTGCCATAACGACAATTTTCAACGCCAACCTACCTAATTGGTAATTGGTAATTGGTAGCAGGGCAAACGCACCTAAATTCTGTAATCCATGTCCAGCAAGAGTTTCAACTTTTAGTTACAAAACTAAACAATCGTCAAAACCTTTGTCCAGTAAGCATTCTAAAAATAAGATGCGTTTGCCCTGTAATTGGTAGTTAACGAGGATTAAACTATTGATGCTAAAATTACAAAATATAGCGATTATTGGTCGAATAAAATATAGTTGAGGGCGCAGAAGAAAGCACCCCACTGTCTTTAAAGTTTAAAACTTTACCTCACTGATTTTAACCCAGAAAAATTACACTAATAAACATAATGAACACTGTTACCCTGAATCTAGATCCAGTTGTTCGCCTTACAGATGATCAGTTTTACCAACTTTGTATGGCTAATAAAGATGTAAACTTAGAACTCAATGCACAGGGAGAATTAATTATTGTGCCACCAGTAGGAGGAGAAAGCGGCCGTAGTGAATCTGATTTAAATTTCAAAGTAAGTCTTTGGAACTACAAAACCCAATTAGGAATAGTATTTAGTTCCTCTACTATTTTTCGACTTCCTAATGGTGCAAAACGTTCTCCTGATGTTGCTTGGGTAAAATTAGACCGGTGGGAAGCACTAACTGTTGAAGAACGAGAAAAATTTCCCCCACTCGCACCTGATTTTGTCATTGAACTGAGATCAAAAACAGACAGACTTAAAACCCTGCAAGAAAAATGCACCGAATATATAAATAATGGCGTGCGTTTGTGTTGGTTAATTAATCCCTACGATAAACAAGTAGAAATTTACCGACTGGAACAACCTGTAGAAATTGTTCAATTTCCTGTATTACTGTCTGGAGAAGATGTGTTATTAGGGTTTGAATTACAATTTTGAAATCCACAAACAATTTATCTTGAGGTGGGCATTGCCCACCCTCAATAATGCTATTGAAAACGATAATTGCGATCGCCACGTTCACCATTCGCATCTCTTATGGATAAACCAATGGGAACAGCATTACCTTGAGGATCTACTTTTACCCTCACTAAAATTGGTTGTTGTCTACCATTCCTGGCTTCTTGAATTTGCGAAATATCCTCATTAATCTGTTGTCTTTGTTCTTCAGGAATGAAATAGTCTTCTAACCCATAATTAATCAAACCGTCTTGATAATTACCTTTTAAAGCTACCTGATTATTAGATAAATAAACAGGACGATTACTACTTACCCGGATAGGTTTCCAAGACTGAAGTTCATTTCGATTACTAGGTCGCCCTTCGCTATCAAAAGATTGTCGTTCTTGCAAAATTAAGTATAAGACAGTCCCTCGATAAACTTGTCTACCCCTGCGGGAATTTCTTCGCAACCAGTCATTCCAACCCGGCAATCTTCTCAAAGTTTCAGGACGGGAAATATTATAATCTAAGTTCAAGGAAGAACCCCGGACAACATCATTAGAATCTACAGGTACGGTTTGCAAAATTACTGTCTTACCCGTCACATCCGTATACATTGCCTGAGAAGGTACAGCTAGAATTAAGCCTACTTGAACCAATAAAGGGGCAATTAATCGCCAAATCGGCAAAGGTTTATTAGCCTTCTGTTCTGTAGCCTTAAGATAATCCCGAAAGGTCAATTTTTCGGAAAATTCCATTTCTGGAGTGAAGGTTTTTTTTGATTCAGGGAAGTCATTTTTCATGAGATTAATTTAAGTAGGTGAACACAATAAAACCAATCTGTGTGAAGAAAAGTAAAATCGCCCAAACCCTCTTCACTCTTGCCTCTTGCCTCTTGCCTTGCCATAACGACGATTTTCAAGGCCAACCTACTTAGTTAGTAATTGGTAATAGATAATAGGAAAAAATACTTTTCCCATTCCTGCTAATTTTTCGATAGGAATTTATCCGCAGAGATTTATATACAAAGAACTCAGATTTAATTTTTTGTGAGTAAGTAGAAAGGCGTAAAAAAGTCGAACTCAGGTGCCTGAATTTTGATTGAGAATTATCCTATTACTTTCTACTTCGATAATCACCTCCACTATTGCCTCTGTTATCTCTCTCCCTTTCTCTATCCCTCTCCCTCTCCCTTTCTCTATCTCTCTCTTTACTATCGTTAGTGCCGCCACTACCACTCCGATAATCACTGCTACTATTGCTTCTGTTATCGCCTCTACTATCGTTAGTGCCTCCACTACTACTCCGATAATCACTGCTACTATTGCTTTTGTTATCGCCTCTACTGTCGTTAGTGCCTCCACTACTAGTTTTATTCCCGCTATTCCCGCTATTTCCGCTATTTCCACTATTCCCACTACCACCGCTATTCCCACTACCACCGCTATTCCCACTACCACCGCTATTCCCGCTACCACCACTATTCCCGCTACCACCGCTATTCCCGCTACCACCGCTATTCCCGCTATTCCCACTACCACCGCTATTCCCACTATTCCCGCTACCACCGCCATTACTAGTTTTAGAAGTAGTAAAGCGACGTTCAAACCAAAGTCCGGCAGCAATGAGAGAATAACCGCAAATACCAAATACTAAAGCCCGGAAAAGAACCTCAGTATTATATTCTAAAACCCGGCTGATAATTTGCAGGGTAAATAATAACATACCACACCAAAATGCGGCTCTTTTTCGTAATTTCAACCCTTCTTGAACTAATCCCCAGGCTAATATTGCCAATAAAACATTGAAGATAAAAATACCTAGTTCGGTAATTCTGCTGATAGCTTGATGCCAAAAAGGAGTAATCAGAATAAACCCTAAAAAAGTAGTAATAATGCCAAGTCTGAAAAATACTTCCCGTCGAAGTGGACTATTGCTTTGACGAATTAGAAACAACCATTGTAAAACTGCCAAACCGCTGAGAATCCCTAAATCAATAATTGGCAAAGATGGTAATAAATTCGATGAATTACTAGTTGAATTGAAGGGATTTAAAAATGATAAACTGCCAATAGAGTCAACCGATTCCCATTGCCAACGGAAAGATAAAAGATAAAAAACCACACCAAAGCAAATCAAGCCAAAATTACGTGCCAGGGGTTGAAACAATCTATAATTAACTGTGGGAAAAAGTAAATCATCATAACTCCAAAGTAAGGCAGGTGGTAAAGCCAAAGCAAAGGAAGCTATCCAAGAAGCTGCATCAGAAAATGTTAAGAGTGGTAAAGGTCTGAGGTTATATTGCAAAGATATAATAAATGCCACAACTCCTATGCCAAAAATCCACCGGGATCTGCAAATATAAGCTAAAGGAACAAACAGTAACCATGATAGTAAGGGCATATGGCGCACAGCTAACCGCGCCCAAGTCACTTCCCCAGATTCAGATCCTAAATTACCAATTCCTATCCAGTAACCGATTTGAATGAGGACAATAGCCATAATTCCCAAAGAATTGAGGGAAAGACTATAAGCCATAACTAACACCCCAACCCCCCAAGCTAAAAATAACTCAGAAGCTGAACCGCTAATATTGAATATTTGCGCCATTAACATGAGGGTTGCCCCTAAAATAAAAGCACTGAGAATTAACAATGCTTCTCCGAGTACCCGTTTACCCTCTTGAGATTTTTTACCTTGATTTGTGGTAAGTGTAGGTTCTCGCCAAGTCAAAAACCCAGTAATGGCTGTGGAGAGAAATAAACTCATTAACAAGATAAACTTAACGTCCCGTGACCAACCTTGCCAATTTGCGCCCACAAGGGTCATTAAACCTAAGCCTAATAATAAACCGCCGATGACAATGGCAATGACACCAAAACTATCACGGGTAGATTCTTCTATTTTATTAAATTGATGCCGCTTGGCTATTTGGTCGTACTGGGAAGAACTAATAATTCCTTCGTCTCGCCAACGTTGTGATTCTTGGCGCAGTTTTTGCTGAAAATTGTTAAATATCATGACCTCTCCGGTACATAAGTGTAACACCAAATCTAAAATCGTAATTTGGCATGAGTTTGACAAACATTAACAAAACAAGGTTAGCCTCTAGCTAAAAGCCAGAAGCCATAACAGACGAACTTTGCAAACGCCATGTAAATATCGGTCAATGTCTTTTTAGTATGCAGCCAAATATATTGATTGCATTGTTCTCATGTAACAGTTTCTGTTCTGATTTAATTTGGTAGAAATTAATATGGAAAAACCTTCTAATTTATTGCTTAAAGTTACCCGACAGTTATTTACAAATGTAGATGAACAAACAAAGTTTATAGATGCTTTAGTTCATCCCCAACCTTTTGCACCTTGCATTCTTTGGTGTCAAGATCAACCAGAGATTTCGCCTTTTCAAGTGCAAACTCCAACACATTGGCAACCACATTTTGTAGACCGTTTATCTTTGGGAGCAAAACCAGGTAAGCATTCTCTCCATGAACAGGGATATTTTTACTGTTTAGATTTTTCTTCGGTATTTTCTGCTTCTGTTTTGTTGGCAATTCCCGAATCAATATCTATAGTTTTTGATATGTGTGCTGCCCCCGGTGGTAAAAGTGTGTTTGCTTGGAAGGCTTTAAGACCTGATTTGCTAATTACTAATGAGGTAATTGGTAAGCGGTTAGGAATGCTGATTTCTAATTTAAAACGTTGTCAAATTAAACCCAGTGGGGTAGTAAATAGAGATTCGAGTATTTTTGCAGAATTGTTGCCGGCTTCGAGTAATCTGGTGATGGTTGATGCCCCTTGTACTGGGCAATCTCTATTAGCTAAAAATGAGAAAGCACCAGGATGTTTTCACTCAACTTCAATTAATAAAAGTGCCAATCGTCAAAAACGAATTATTGCTAATTCTGCCCAAGTTGTTGCCCCTCAAGGTTATTTGGCTTATATGACTTGCACCTATTCCCCTGAAGAAAATGAGCAGGTTTGTGAATGGTTTTTAGAACGGTTTCCGCATTTTCAAGCGGTGGAAGTTGATCATTTATCTACTTTTCAATCTCGTTTAACTAGCATTCCTTGTTATCGGATGTTTCCGCAATATCGGTTGGGTGCGGGTGCGTTTACGGCGTTGTTTAAAAATACGATGGAAGGTGATGCGAAGGGGGTTGATTTAGAGTCTATGTCTGCTATGTGGAGATATCAAAGTATGTAGTGTTCTTTGATGCTATCCGAATAAAGCCTACCTGCGTGTGATTTACATTTTTTCTCACGCAGAATCACGAATAAGTATTAAGATTTACAAATTAAAATAAGTCACCATAAGGTAAATCAAGGCTTTTACGTCATTTTTGCGTAATTATTGCATAATTTAG